>JBBDWV010000056.1 GCA_040902655.1 Mycobacteriales bacterium | reverse complement strand
AACAAGCCGCCCGCTGAATCACGCGATCACGAGACGGTGGATTCGGGCTCAGCGGACGCTCCGCGGCTGTCGTTCCGGCTGCGCGCCGACGCCGTGTCGGTGCTCGATGTGGCCTCGTCTCTGCGCACGGTCGGTGCGCGGCTGGACGGTGCTCCCGTCGGAGCCGCCCTGCGCCTGGTGGCCGCCGCGCTGCCGGGCGTCGAGCTGGCGCGGGCTGCGTCCGAGGAGGCGCAGGAGTGGGCTTGGGAGATGACCCAGGTGGGTGCCGTCTTCGAGCCCTACGCCGCGCTGCTGCAGGTCGCGGTGGAGGGTCAGCGCCGGGCTGACGCCGCCAACGCCGCGGCGCGCCGACGCTGATCCGGTGCTCACGGTCTCGCGCCTGCGCGGTGGGTCGCCGGAGTCGCTGCCCGCAGCGGCAGCCGACCTGCGGGCGACGCAGGCCCCGCTGCGCGAGCTGCAGCAGGGGTCCCTTGACGGTGGCCTTCCAGACCTTCGCGGCCGCGCCGACGGCCCGCTGCAGGAGCTTGCCGGCGGCCTGCACTGGCAGGTGCGGTGACCGGCACGACCGTCGGCGGCGGGCGCGTGCGGCTGCTGCTGCCGCGGGGCCGGCCGCCGATCAGCCGATCACCACTTCACAACGCTGGTAGCTGCAGCACGCTGGCGCGCAGACCGCCCAGCTGGTCGTCGAGCACGATGTCGAGCTCGTCCCGTCCGCACATGGCGGCAGCACGCCAGCAGGCCTGCCTGGCGAGGTCGGCCACCGCCGGATGGGCATGCGCCTGCAGGCTCAGAACAACGGTCGCGCGCGGCTCCGCGTCGCCCACCACCATCGTGACCAGACGGACAGCGGCGACTCCGTCGACGGCACCTACCTCGTCGCACAACCGGGTCTCCAGCTGCTCGTCCGGCACGGCGGGCGCACCGAGGTAGACGGCGGTGCCCGCCGGAACGGGACCGGCGAGCGCGAGCTGGGCCAGCCCGTCTGGGTCCAGTCGCACTCCGACAGGCTCACCAGGGTTGAGCGCGAGGCCGAGCCCCGTACCGGCCAGCAACGAGGCGATCTCGTGACCCGGCCGCTCGACCACAGGACCGGTCCACCCGGCGTCGACGGCCCGCTGGGGGCTGGTCCAGGCGAGGACCGGAGGCTGGCCGTCCAGCTCGCGCGCCGCAGGGCGTGGGCTGCCGTCAGCCACGTCCAGCCCCAGCGTCAGGGGCTGATCGGCCAGGGCCTGCAACAGCTCGTCGTCCACCCTCCCTCGACCTCGCGCCTCGACGAGCGCTGTCTCGGCGGGGTTCATGTTCTCGGTCTCCTTGTTCTCACGTCGCTGCGTCAAGGGTGCCGCGGGTCCGGTAGGAGGCCTGTGCGATGTCGGGGTCGTAGGTGAGCAGCAGCTCGGGATCGAGCCACGTCGTGCTGTGGGCCGGGGTCGCACTGCCATAGGACACGAAGGTCGCGGTGAGCCGTCGGGCAGCCAACCGCACCTGCCTGTCATCCGCGGACACCAGCGTCGCACCGCTGAGCAGTAGCGGGCGTGTCCCTCACCGACCGAGACCACGAGCACATCGCTCTCGACTGTCACCTGGTCGAGCCGGTCAGGGTCGTACGGGTTGCCGCGCACACCCGCCGGGTGAACAACCACGAGCCTGCCCTGCTCGACCGCCGCCACGGCCTCCACCATGTGCGCGAGAGCGTCCAGGTCGTTCATCGCTGGAGGTTCCATGACGCCGCCGCGTACGCCCTGCTGAAGGGCCGGAGGGTGTCTGACGTCCATCGTCGGATGGCTTGGCCGAAATTGGTTTCGGATGCGCCTTCGAACGGAACTGATGCGCCAGTCGTGGCCGTGCACGTCGACATCGAGGAGAAATCTTCCTGTGCCCTGCACTCGTGGAGTCAGGACGGCGGGGCGAAGCCGCCCAACTCATCATGGACAATGCCGCCGTGTGGGACCACCTGACCATGATCGGTAGCCAGCCTTCGAACAGGGCGGTGGGTGCGATCATCGCCGCCGTTCGCACCGTCCTCCTTGGCTGACGTCGGCGCCGGCTCTGCCCTGTCGCTCGTGCCCTCATCCAGTGGCCGGCAGCGGTTCCCGTTCACCGTGCTCGACCAAGCCATTCACCTTCTTGACTCTCCGGCAGAGCCCTGGAGCATCCAGGTCGAGCTGCAGGTGAGCGGACATCTCGACGAGCAGCGCCTCCGGTCCGCGCTCTTCGACGCGCTCTCCGCCCACCCCATGGCCCGTGCCAGGCAGCTTCCGACTCGACGCACCGACCGCACCTGGATCTGGGAGATCGCTCTTGCTGCCGAGATCGACCCGCTCCGGGTCGTGGACTGCCCCGACGACGCCGCCTTGGCCGCCGTCCGCCAGGAGTTCTACAGCCGTCTCGTACCGCTCATCGAGGCGCCACCGTTCCGGCTCGTCCTGGCCCGGCGACCGGTAGGCGACATCCTCCTGCTCAACGCCAATCATGCCGCCTTCGACGGGTTCGGCGCCCTGCGACTCCTGCGGTCGATCGCCCACGCCTACACCGAGATACCTGAGAGCCCGCCGCTCGTCGATGTGGACGAAGCCCGCGACGTGCACCGGCACGCGGCCGCCGGCGACCGCCCGGAACGTGTACGCCGGTTCCGGATGCTGGCCGGCATGGCCTCCGACCTGGTCCGACGCCCAACACGTCTTGCTGTCGATGGGGGTACCGCCGAGCCCGGCTACGGCTTCCATCTTGTCGCCCTCACCGAGGAACAGACCCACACCCTCACCACCCACAAGGCAAGCAGTGTCAACGAACTGCTCCTCACCGCGTTGACGCTGGCCATCGCCGGGTGGAACCAGGAGCTCGGGGCCGATTCTGACCGAGTCGGGATCCTCGTCCCGGTCAACCTGCGTCCCAAGACGTGGTCTGACGATGTGGTCACCAACATGGTCCTGGAGGCCCAGGTCCTGACGCGCTCCGCGCAACGCACCGATCGGCGCGCCACGCTCCAAGCCGTGTCCGAGCAGAACCAGCGGATCCGGCAAGGGGCCGGTGCAGCCCTCATCGAGATCATCGGCGGCTGGACGTCGCTTCCCCTGTGGGCCAAGCAGCCCCTCTCGGCACTGCTCTGGCTTACCGGAAACAGGCTCGTCCCGACAGCGGTGCTGTCTAACCTCGGCAGTCTCACCGACCCGCCAGACTTCGGGCCGGTCGCCGGTCGGACCGGCAACGTCTGGTTCTCCTCACCGGCCCGCATGCCGTGCGGTCTCGCCGTTGGTGCCGTCACGACCGCCGGCCGGCTCCACCTCTCGATCCGCTACCGGCACCCCCTCCTCGGCCCTGCCGCGGCCGCCCGCTTCACCGAGCGATTCGTCACTGAACTCGACCGGCTGGCCCTGACGTGACCGCCGGCCTGTCGGTTGACGGCGAAGAGGGTCGAGTACTCGGATCTGTTGACGGTGGATCAACGAGCTGGGCCGGGTCTTCGTCGCCCGCCGCGGCCGGTCGGAGCTGACCAACACCATCCTCACCGAGGGACAGGTGCGCGACCTCGTCGAAAAGATGCTCGAGAGCAGCCCCCAGCCCTGCTCGCTGGCGTCGTAGCGCACCTCCACAAGGAACACCGGGGCCTGCTCGGTCGTGCCGGTGAGCATCTGGTTGTCGCTGTCGCTTGGCGGCTCGCCGACCTGGTCGACGAAGGCCTGGATGTCTGCCGGGTCTATCCCCAGCACGTCGGCCTCTTCCAGAAGCTCGGTCTGCACGGCGTGGAGGTCGACGCCGATCACCGGCAACGACCGGACCCGGGGGATCCGGTTCAGCGTCTGCGAGACCTGGCCGAGGGGGACGTTGACCCGGCGCAGCCAGCCGGGCGGCTGCCACGGCACCTTCCCGGCGGCCCTGCGCAGCTGCCGGACCTCCCGCAGGGCGGTCCTGTACGCCTTGCGGGCGTGCGCGGCCAGTGACGTCACGGCCCCCGCCGCCGCGCCGCGCACCGCTCGCAGCAGCTCGCCGGCGAGCTCGTCCACGGTCGCGTCCTCGTCGAGCTCGACCAGGACGTCGGCCAGCGACTGCGTCACCGGGTCCGCGACGGTCAGGGCGAGCTGCAAGGGACGTCCTTCCGCACGGGGGCACGAGGCGCGCGAGGCTCGCAGTGTCCCTCACCGGAGGGGCCGGAAGGCCGCTTCGGTGCTCGCCCCCGTCGACGACCCACGGTCGACGAGCCCCGACGGGTATGCGGCGCGCCGCTTCCACCGCTGTCCACAGGCCCCTCGCGCGCCACCCGGTCCGTCGGTACGGTTCGCGCGTTTCGGGGCCGAGGGGGTGGATCGCGTGGTCAGCACTGCCGTCGGCGCGGTCGAGGCCGAGGTCCGTGAGCTCGTCCGGCGGCGCGGGCTGGACCCGATCGAGGACCGGGCCGCGATGCGCCGGCTGGTCGACGAGGTCGTGGCTGACTACGACGAGCGTGCGCTCACCAGCTCGCTGCCGCCGCTGGCCGACACGAGGGCCGCAGCGCGTGCGGTGTACGACGCGGTCGCCGGGGTCGGATCGCTGCAGCGCTACCTGGACGACTCAGCGGTCGAGGGGATCTGGATCAACGAGCGACTGACTGCTGGGTGCAGAGTCGGCTCCGACGTTCACTCCGGCGGTACGAGGAACTCGCAACGGGGGCCACTGGCACGACGCAGTCGGACATCGAGAGTCGCCATCCTGGCTCCCAGGTTCTCGGCCAGGGCGACGTACCATCCGTCGTAGGTGGTGACGTTGGGCCGCAGCTCCCATGCCCGGGCTGCGCAGGCGCCGTAGGGGAAGAGCTCGACGCGCAGCGCGAGCAGGTCTTCGTGGGCCAGCGACGCGGTGTCGGCGGTGATGTCGGCGGACAAGATCGATCGGCGCAGCACGTTCGCGACCTCGACGGGCATGAGGTGCGGGGCGGCCAGCGGTCCGGCGGTGAGCAGCTGCTCTGCCCACGTCCCTGTCGGGCCGGTGTCCAGCAGCGCAGCGGCCACGACAGAGGCGTCGACGACGACCGTCAACGGCGGTCCGCGTCGCGATGGGCCAGAACGCGATCCGTGCTGATCGACCCGCCGGTTGCCGCCTTGCGGGCTCGGACCCTGGACAGCCAGACCTCAGCGTCGGGACTGTCCGCCAGTTCGACCAAGCGCATCCGCAGGTACTCCTGGAGCGAGCGGCCGGTCAGCGCTGCCCGGGCGGCCAGCTCGGCGCTGGTCTCGTCGGGCACGTCCCGGATAGTGATCGACTTCGCCATGATGGCATTCTGCTGCGACAAGCACCGAAACGCAAGGGTGCACCGTGTCAGCGTTGCGCCCGCGCCTGCGAAGCGCGACTCCCTGCGCGTGGCGAGCAGGGCAGCGCGCCACGGCGAGCGATGTCAGCTCGTCGCCGGGCCGCCGCGGTTCCGGCAGCGGCCCGCGACGCGACCACGGCGATTCCGCGCGAAGGGCGACGTACGCGCCGGGGATGGGCGCCCGACATCATCTTGTGAGCTCGATTCCTGGCACCACTTCCGGCTTGGGTGTGTCGGCGGACTCGACCAGCCGGGACCGCAGGTACTCCTGGAGGCAGCGCCCGGTCAGCGCGGCGCGCAGCCAACTCGGCGCTCACGGCCGTGCGGTCGGTGTACGACGTCGCCGCCGGCAGATTGCCCGAATGCGATCGGCTCGGGTTGCCGACACTTGCGCCGGGACGATGGCGCTCCGGCAGGGGGCGGCAGCGGCCGGTCACGGACACCGTCGAGCGGCACAGGCGTTCCCGGCACAAGGCTGCGCGGGCGCGGGGGAGTTGTCCACAGCCTGGTGCGCACGGGACGTCGAGCCGATACCTTGCCCGGCGTCGAAGTGTGGGCAGTTCGGACGGAAGGCGCGGGCGTGAGCGCGGTCGACACCGTCGAGTCCGAGGTGCGCGAGCTCGTGCGCCGGCGCGGCCTGGACCCGATCTCGGACCGCCTGGAGATGCGCCGGCTCGTCGACGAGGTCGTCAGCGACTACGACGACCGGTCGCTCACGTCCTCGCTCGCCCCGCTGGCCGACCCGAAGGCCGCGGCCCGGGCGGTCTACGACGCGGTGGCGGGCTTCGGGCCGCTCCAGCGCCACCTGGACGATCCTTCGGTGGAAGAAATTTGGATCAACGAGCCGGGGCGGGTCTTCGTCGCTCGACGGGGGAGGTCCGAGCTCACGACGACGATCCTTCACTCCGGCCAGGTCCGTGACCTCGTGGAGAAGATGCTCAAGAGCACCGGTCGGCGGGTGGACCTGTCCACGCCCTTTGTCGACGCGATGCTTCCGGACGGCTCCCGGCTGCACGTCGTCATCCCCGACATCACCCGCCAGCACTGGTCGGTCAACATCCGCAAGTTCGTGCTGTCGGCCGACACGCTCGAGGAGCTGATCGGCCTCGGCACGATCACGCCGCAGGCGGCGCGCTTCCTGGAGGCGGCTGTGGTCGCCGGGCTGAACGTGATCGTCGCCGGCGGCACGCAAGCAGGCAAGACCACGCTGTTGAACTGCCTGGCCTCCGCGATCCCCGGGCGAGAGCGGGTGATCACCTGTGAGGAGGTCTTCGAGCTCAAGATCTCGTTGCCCGACGTCGTGTCCATGCAGACCCGGCAGGCCAACCTCGAGGGCACGGGCGAGATCCAGCTGCGTCGACTGGTCAAGGAGGCGCTGCGCATGCGCCCCGACCGGATCGTCGTCGGCGAAGTCCGCGAAGCGGAGTGCCTCGACCTGCTGGTCGCCCTGAACAGCGGAGTTCCCGGCATGTGCTCCATCCACGCCAACTCCGCCCGCGAGGCCATCGTCAAGCTGTGCACGCTGCCGCTGCTCGCAGGGGAGAACGTCGGCCACAACTTCGTCGTCCCGACCGTCGCGAGCTGCATCGACATCGTGGTGCACACCGCGAAGGAGGCCAGCGGTGCCCGCCGGGTGCGGGAGATCGTGGCGGTGCCCGGACGCGTGGAGGGCGACGTCGTCGAGGTCGCGGACCTGTTCGTCACCCGGGGTCAGCGCCTGGTCCGCGCCGACGGATACCCGCCGCATCCCGAGCGCTTCGAGTGGGCCGGGATCGACCTGCCCGCGCTGCTCACCCCCCACAGCGGCTTGTAGCCGTGGGCGCGCTGCTCGGGCTGCTGTTCGGGCTCGGCTGCCTGCTCGTCTGGCGCTCCGGCACGCGGCGCTCCCTGCCGCGGCCGCGCACCGGAGGCACGCTCGGCGACCGCGTCCGCGACCTGCTCGCTCAGGCCGGCATCGACGGCGTCACGCCCAGCCAGCTGTTCACGGCCAGCGCCGCGCTCGGCGGAATCATCTTCCTGCTCGTGCTCGGCACCTCGCAGGTGCCGGTCATCGCCCTGCTGTTCGGTGGCTTCGCCACCTTGCTCCCGCTGTTGCTGGTCCGCCGCCGGCGGTCCCAGCGCAGTGTCGAGCTGCGGGAGGTCTGGCCCGAGGCGGTCGACAACCTGGCCAGCGGCGTGCGTGCGGGCCTGTCGCTGCCGGAGGCGCTGACCCAGCTGGGCGTGCGCGGGCCGGACCAGCTGCGGTCGGCGTTTCGCCGCTTCGGTGCCGACTACCGCGCCACCGGCCGCTTCGGGGAGAGCCTGGACACCCTCAAGCGCAGCCTGTCCGACCCGGTGGGCGACCGCGTCGTCGAGGCGCTGCGGATGGCCCGCGAGGTCGGCGGTACCGACCTCGGGCGGCTGCTGCGCACGCTGTCGACCTTCCTGCGGGAGGACGCCCGTACCCGCGCCGAGCTCGAGACCCGGCAGGGCTGGACGGTCAACGCCGCGCGACTGGCGCTGGCCGCGCCGTGGGCTTTGCTGCTGCTGCTGTCGACGCGACCCCACGCTGTGGAGGCCTACAACACCACCACCGGAGCTCTGGTGCTGCTCGTGGGCGGGGCGGTGTCCCTGCTCGCCTACCGCGTGATGCTCCGCATCGCCAAGCTGCCGACCGAGCGCCGGGTGCTCCGATGAGCGCCGTCATCGGGATGGGGCTCGGCGTGCTCGCCTCCGGCGGTCTGCTGCTCGCCGCTGCCGGCACGCCGGCAGCCCGCCGTCCGACGCTGGACGACCGGCTGGGCCCGTATCTGCGTGACACACCTCGGCCGTCGCGGCTGCTCGCCGGCAGCGCGGCGTTGACGCCGTTCCCGACGCTCGAGCGCATCCTGCGCCCGGTGCTCGGCGATGCCATGAGGTTTCTCGAGAAGTGGGTCGGCGGCATCGTGAGCGTGCGCCGCCGGCTCGAGCAGCTCGGTGGGGACATGACCGTCGAGCAGTTCCGGGCCGAGCAGGTGATCTGGGGCGGCTTCGGGCTCGCGTCGGCGCTGGTGCTGGCCGTCTTCCAGCTGCTCGGCGGCGGCGCGAACCCGCTGTCGCTGCTCGGCGCCGCTGTCGCGTTCACCGTCGCCGGTGTCCTCGGCCGGGACCGGTGGCTCACCCGTCAGGTCACCGCCCGCGAGGAGCGGATGCTCGCGGAGTTCCCGACCGTCGCCGAGCTGCTGGCTCTCGCGGTCACCGCCGGGGAGGGACCGGTCGGGGCGCTCGAGCGGGTGAACCGCATCTCTGCCGGCGAGTTGAGCAAGGAACTCGGCCGCGCGCTCGCCGAAGCCCGTGCCGGCGCCTCGCTGGTGCAGGCGCTCGACGGCATCGCCCGGCGCACCTCGCTCGCGCCGCTGTCGCGTTTCGTCGACGGGGTCGCCGTCGCCGTCGAGCGTGGTACGCCGCTCGCGGAGGTGCTGCGGGCGCAGGCGGTGGACGTACGGGAGGCAGGAAAGCGCCAGCTGCTCGAGTCGGCCGGCAAGCGCGAGATCGCCATGATGGTGCCGGTCGTCTTCTTCGTGTTGCCGGTCACGATCGTCTTCGCGCTGTTCCCCGGCTTCTACGGCCTCTCGCTCACCACGTCATGACCCCCCGGCCGTCGCACCTCACTCCTGTGCCTCGCAGGAGGACAGCCGTTGCCGTCGAAGTCCACTGCCACGCCCGCCCCCAGGAGGCCTCCCGTGCCCAGTCCCCTCGCGCTGCCGGCCCTGCACGCCCTCCGCGACCACCGACTGCCGGACCAGGACGGCGAGCGCGGCGACGTGCCGGGCTGGGTCCTCATCACGTTGATGACGGCGGGGATCGTCGCGATCATCTGGGGCTTCGCGGAGGACCGGCTGCTCCAGATCGTCAGCGACGCGCTCGACAGCGTCACCCCCGCATAGGACTGGCCCCGGCGGCACCGGCCGGCCTCGACCGGGGCGCTGCCGTGGTCGAGTTCACCCTCGTCTCGATCCTGCTCGTCTCGCTCTTCCTCATGATCCTGCAGGTCGGTTTGGTGCTGCACACCCGCAACGTGCTCGTCTCCGCGGCACAGGAGGGCGCCCGGTTCGCGGCCAATGCCGACCGGCATCCGGCCGACGGCGTGGCCCGGACCACCCAGGCGATCGCCGCGGGCCTGGGTCCCGAACTCGCCGCGCGGATGGTCGTGACGCCGCTGCCGCCCGGCACGACCGCTGCCGGTGCACCGGTCGTCGGCATCACCGTCCGCGGACCGCTGCCCTTCGTCTTCGCGCCCGTGGGCCCGCTGACGATCACGGTCCAGGGGCACGCGCTGGAGGAGAGCCGGTGAGGTGGCCGTCCGGTGACGACGGCAACGCCGTCGTCGAATTCGTCTACTTGTCGGTGCTTCTCATGGTTCCGCTGCTCTACGTCCTCGTGACCGTCTTCCAGGTGCAGAGCGCGGCCTTCGGTGTGACGGAAGCGGCCCGGCAGGCTGGTCGCGCCTTCGCAACAGCGGAGACCACAGCGCAGGGCGCGGCCCGTGCCGCTGCCGCGACGGAGCTTGCGCTGGGCGACCAGGGCCTGTCGCCGGGGGAGCGCGCTCTGACGCTGTCTGCCCCACAGGGGCTCCAGCCGGGAGGGACGGTGACCGCGGTGGTCCGGCACGACGTGACGCTGCCGGTCCTGGGCGGCCTGTTCGGGCGGGTGGAGCCGACCATCCCGGTCCGGGCGACGCACGTCGAGGTGGTCGACCTATTCCGCGAGACGCCGGCCGGATGAGACGCGACGACGAGGGCACCGTCCTGGTCCTGCTGCTCGGCTTCACCGCCGTGCTGCTGCTGATGGTCGCCGTCGTGGTCAACGTCTCGGCCGCGATCCTGGCCAAGCGTTCGCTGGTCAGTGCCGCCGACGGAGCTGCGCTCAGCGCAGCGCAGGCGCTCGACCTGACCGGCCTCTACGCCGGCGGCCTGGAGGCCGGCCGGCTGCCGCTCGACCACGGACAGGCCGCGCTGCGGGTGGCGGCGTACCAAGCACAGGTCGCCGAGGCCCAGCCCGGCACGCGGCTGGCGGTCCGGGTCAGCGCCGACGGCACCACCGCCGTCGTACGAGCCGTCCGGATGGTCGAGCTCCCGTTCGGGCGGATCCTCGGCTTCGCACCGGTGCGGGTCGAGGCCGAGGCGCGGGCCCGCGCGCCGACCTCCCGGTGAGTGGGGGCGATAGCCTTGTCTCTCGTGCCCGCCGACCGCAGCAACGAGCTCGCGGTGCTCGACGCAACCTTGACGAGTATCGAGAAGGTGCTTGACCTGCCACAGCTGCGCATCGAGCTGTCCGACCTGGAGGCGCAGGCCGGCGAGCCTGGCCTGTGGGACGACACCGGCAAGGCGCAGGAGGTCACGACGCGGCTGTCCAACGTCAAGACCGACATCGAGCGGGTCGAGGCGGTGCGCAGCCGGCTGGACGACCTCGCGGTGCTGTTCCAGATGGCCGCCGAGGAGCAGGACGAGGGGACCGAGCAGGAGGCCGAGCGTGAGCTGGCCGCGCTGCAGCGGGAGATCAGCAGCCTCGAGGTCCGCACCCTGCTGTCGGGGGAGTACGACCAGCGCGAGGCGCTCGTCCAGATCACGCCGGGCGCCGGTGGGGTGGACAGCCAGGACTGGGCGCTGATGCTCTGGCGGATGTACTACCGCTGGGCCGAGCGGCACGGCTACGACCTCGACGTGCTCGAGTGGCAGGAGGCCGAGGAGGCCGGCGTCAAGAGCGTCGTCTTCCAGTGCAAGGTGCCTTACGCGTACGGAACGCTGGCCGGCGAGCACGGGGTGCACCGGCTGGTGCGCATCTCGCCGTTCGACAATCAGGCGCGCCGGCAGACCTCCTTCGCGATGGTCGACGTGACGCCGGTGGTCGACACCGCCGACGCGGTGGAGGTGGACGAGAAGGACCTCCGGGTCGATGTCTTTCGCTCCAGCGGCCCCGGCGGTCAGGGCGTCAACACGACCGACTCGGCGGTACGCATCACCCATCTGCCGACCAACATCGTCGTGTCGTGCCAGAACGAACGCTCGCAGATCCAGAACCGGGCGGCGGCGATGGTGGTGCTGCAGACCAAGCTGCTCGAGCGCAAGCGCGAGGAGGAGGCGGCGGAGATGGACGCGATCCGTGGCACCAAGGGCGACATCGCGTTCGGCTCACAGATCCGCAACTACGTGCTGCACCCGTACCAGATGGTCAAGGACCTGCGCACCGGCACGGAGTCCGGCGCGACCGGGCCGGTGCTCGACGGCGAGATCGACGACTTCGTCGAGGCCGCGATCCGCTGGCGGCGTACCGGCTCGGAGTAGGTCCCCGGCTCGCGCGGTTTTCGCGTCTGTGAGACGTTTTGTTTCGTGTTACCTTCCCCGCGTCCACCAGGGGTGGGGATGGGGTGGGGATGATGCAGCGCATTCCGCAGCGGATGGTTGTCATGGCCGCGGTCGTGTCGCTGGGGGTGGCCGGACTCGCGCCGGCGGCCGCCGCTCCGAACGACGGGGCCGGGCCCAAGGTGGTCGCGGCCGTGCAGGTCACGACCGACACCAACCCGATACGCGCGCACTCCTCGCCGCAGATGGCCATGAACCCCACGAATGGCGAGCTCGTCATCGTCAGCTCGGAGGTGCGTACCGACTTCGGCTGCCTGGTGCACCTGTCGACCGACGGCGGCCGGACCTGGAGCCAGGGTGGCGTCCCGATGCTGGAGCCGTGGACGGAGTGCTCCGGGAAGGCCATCAACGGTCCCTACGCCACCGCCGCTTTCGACCAGGCGGGCGTCCTCTACGTTGCTTTCTACGCGAATGACCCGAAATACGCGGCTGCCGCGAACCTGCCCATCCATATCTTCCTGGCCCGTTCGACGGACGGCGGGCGCACATTCGAGACCAACTTCGTCTATCGGGCGCCCGAGCCGGTGGTGGAAAACGAAGGTTTGCACAACAACGACCGACCCATGGTGGCCGTCGACCAGCAGGATTCCGAGAACGTCTACGTCTCGTGGATGGGACGCGGTGCCAAGGGCCAGAAAGGAACGAAGGCGCTGGTGGCGGCGTCGTCGGACGGCGGTCGGACCTTCCAGGAACCGGTCGACGTCACCGACGAACGCGGCGGCTACCAGGCGCGCCCGGCGGTCACGCCGGACGGCACCCTGCACGTCATCTACCCCATCGGCCTGGATGCCCGGCCGGAGGGGGTCGAGGCCATGGAGGTCGTGCGCACGGTCTATCACCGGGCTTCGAAGGACAACGGCGCGACGTGGTCGACGCCCGTAGAAGTCGACGAGGGGAACGCCGGATTCTTCGGCGGCCGCAAGTACCTGCTCGTGGCGGACCAGGAGGGCGGCGCGCTCCACGCCGTCTGGTCGGCCAGCGAGGTGCCGCTCTTCGACCCCAACGAGCAGGACGTCGACGTCTTCCTGCGCTCCTCCAGGGACGGCGGCCAGACCTGGGAGGAGCGGGTCACGGTCAACGATGACGCCGACCGCGACCTCGTCAACCACTACGACCCGGGCATCGCGATCGCGCCCGACGGTCGGATCGACATCGCCTGGTACGACTTCCGCAACAGCCCGTATCCCGAGCGCTTTCCGGCCGCGTTTTCCGCGCCGTTCAACCACGACGGCTATCAGGACGTCTACTACACCTGGTCGATCGACGGGGGACGCAGCTTCGCCCCCAACCTCCGGGTGACCGACCGGATCATCAACCGCGAGATCGGGGTGTGGTCGAACAACGTCCACAGTCACATGAACGTCGCGATGGCCTCCACGAACGACGCGACGTACTTCGCCTGGCAGGACAGCCGCAATGGTGACGAGACCAACCAGGCAGAGGACATCTACATGACCTCGGCCCTGCATACGGAGGATGTCGCAGGCGGGGAGCAGGGCGCCCCCTGGTGGGCGGTCGTGGCCGTGGGGGGATCGACCTTGCTGCTCGGCGTGGGGCTGGCCCTGCTGGGCCTGTCGTTGTCGGGACGGCGCCGGCTCGCTCCCACGACGGCCTGACCGCCGGCGCCTAGCCGCCCCCGCGAGGCGTCCAGGACAGGATCGCGTTCGGCAGGGTCGGGACCGGCGCGCGCAGCGTCCCGTCCTCGCGGCGGACCAGCCAGGTCTCCAGCAGCGCGGAGAGCCGGCCTCGCACGTCGTCGGCATCGTCCAGCCGCAGCAGGTCCAGGTGATCGTCGACGGCCTCGGCGACCGTTGCGTAACGGTCGGTGGCCGCCACCTCGACGATCTCGACCTGAGGGTCGATGTCGAGCTCGCGAAGGACCGCCACGGCGTCCAGGTACGTCGGTGCCGGTGGCCGCGGGCGCCCGTGGAAGTACCGCCACAGCGGGTCTGTACGCAGATCGGCCAGGCCGGCGCCCAGACAGACGAACACCCGGCGGCGGGCGGTCCGGTCGAGCCGCGCGAGGAACGTTCGCGCGTCGGTCAGCACCGGCAGGACGTGGGCGCAGAGCACGACGTCGCCGGTCACCTCGTCGAGGTCCTCGAGCCGGCCGTGCACCGTGCGGACGTTGACCACCCCCTGCGCGCTGGCCAGCTCGTCCAGGACCCGCAGCATCTGTGCGCTCGAGTCGACTGCCACGACCTCCCGGGCCGCCGCCGCCAGCGCCAGCGCCAGCCGTCCGGTGCCCGCTCCCACGTCGAGCACCACCGTGTCCTGGTCCACGTGTGGTCGGATCCGTGGGAGCAGCGGGTCGTGTGCGGCCGTGCCGGCGACCCGCCGGGCGAATCTGTCGGCCCGCTCGTCCCAGAAGGCGGGGGAGATCCCGTCCCGGCCGGGGTCGAGGAGCTCGGAGGCCGCCAGGCGGTCCCGCACCAGGCGTTGCCATCGCTGCGTTGCGGACACCGTGCGCATGCTGCCACCTCGGCCGGTGCACTCCCGGGCGCGTCGAAACCGCTCCCGCGGCGGGTGCCCGACCTAGACTCGGACACCGTGAGCTGCCGGTGATCCGCCTCGAGCACGTCCGCAAGAGCTTCCCCACGAGCACCCGGCCGGCCCTGGACGACGTGACGGTCGACATCGACAAGGGAGAGTTCGTCTTCCTGGTCGGGAGCAGCGGCTCCGGCAAGTCGACCTTCCTGCGGCTGCTGCTGAAGGAGGAGGTCCCGAGCGCCGGACGGGTGCACGTGGCCGGCAAGGATCTCAGCCGGCTCTCGAACTGGAAGGTCCCCGCACTGCGCCGCTCGATCGGCTGCGTCTTCCAGGACTTCCGGCTGCTGCCCAACAAGACCGTCTTCCAGAACGTCGCGTTCGCGCTCGAGGTGATCGGCAAGTCGCGGTCGGTGGTCGACAGGGTCGTCCCGGAGGTGCTGGAGCTGGTGGGGCTCGAGGGCAAGAGCAGGCGGATGCCCGACGAGCTGTCAGGCGGCGAGCAGCAGCGGGTCGCGGTCGCGCGGGCCTTCGTCAACCGGCCGATGATCCTCATCGCCGACGAACCGACCGGCAACCTGGACCCGAGCACCTCGGTCGGCATCATGAAGCTGCTCGACCGCATCAACCGCACCGGCACGACCGTCGTGATGGCCACCCACGACGCCGCGATCGTCGACTCGATGCGCCGCCGCGTCGTGGAGCTGTCCGACGGCAGGGTCGTGCGCGACCAGGTCCGCGGCGTCTACGGCTACGGCGCGTAGGACAAGGGACCCCTCGTGCGCGCGCAGTTCATCCTCAGTGAGATCGGCATCGGCCTGCGCCGCAACCTGACCATGACCGTCGCCGTGGTGGTGACGGTCGCGATCAGCCTCGCGCTCTTCGGCTCCGGGCTGCTGATCCGCAAGCAGGTCGAGGCGATGAAGGACTTCTGGTACGACAAGGTCGAGGTGTCGGTCTACCTCTGCGGCGAGTCCAGCCAGGCGGCCAACTGCGGCGGCGCGGCGGTGACGGAACAGCAACGCGACGAGCTGGAGGCAGACCTGCGGGGGATGCCCCAGGTCGAGCAGGTCTTCTACGAGTCACAGGAGCAGGCCTACGCGCAGTTCCGCGAGCAGTTCCAGGACTCGCCCGACCTCGTGGAGAACGTCACGGCCGACGCGCTGCCGGAGTCTTTCCGGGTGAAGCTGAAGGACCCGACGCAGTTCGAGGTGGTCGCGAGCGCCTTCGCGGGGCGGCCGGGGGTCGAGGAGGTGCAGGACCAGAAGGCGCTGCTCGAGGGCTTCTTCAACGTCCTGAACAAGCTCCAGCTGATCGCTCTGATCATCGCGGGGATGCAGGTCGTGGCGGCTGTCCTGCTGATCAGCAACACCATCCGGGTGGCGGCGTACAGCCGCCGCCGCGAGACCGGCATCATGCGGCTGGTCGGGGCGAGCAACCTCTACATCCAGCTGCCCTTCCTGCTGGAGGGGGTGCTGGCGGGCCTGGTCGGTGCGGGCTTCGCCAGCGCTGCGCTGGTGGCGCTGAAGGCCGTGCTGGTGGACGGCCAGCTGCGGCCCAACTTCCCTGTCATCGCCTTCGTCGGCTGGGGCGACGTGCTGTCGATCGTGCCGTGGTTGTTCCTCACCGGCATGCTCCTGGCGGGCCTGTCCTCCTTCGTCACCCTGCGCCGCCACCTGCGTGTCTGACCAACTTTTCACCGGTCCCGTGTTAGGCATGATCTTGTGGACGTCCCTGCTTCCCCCGGGCGCCGCCCGGTGCGGACGCGCCGGGGATCGGCGCTCGCCCTGCTGCTGGTCAGCGGGCTGCCGTTGCTGCTCGTACCCGGCACCTCCGCCAGTGCCACCGCCACCGCCACCGGGGCGGTTGTCGCTGCACCGCCGTCGGGGCAGAGCCTGGAGGAGCTGCGCCTGCGGGAGCAGGAGGCCGCCGGCGACCTCGAGGACTCCGGCGCCCAGGTACAGGCCGCCGCGGCCGCCCTGCGGACCGTGGTCGCCCAGCTCGCCGGCGCCCGCAGCGACGTCGCCCGGGCGAAGGGTGAGCTGGCCGGCGCGCGCGCGAAGGCCGCCGCCGCCACAGCCTCGCTGCGCCGCGCCGAGGCCGCTCGGGAGGCCGCCCAGAAGCGGGTGACGGCGGCCGGCAAGCGGGTGGACCAGGGCCGGGAGGACGTCGGCCGGCTCGCCCGCCGGGCCTACCAGCGGGGCCGGCTCGCCGGTCTGCGCGACGTCATGGAGGCCGGCGAACCGCACGACGCCGTCCAGCGCGCGAGCATGCTGCGCTCGGTGTTCCGCTTCCGGAACGACAGCCTGGCGCAGCTGAACCGCGACCGGCTGGCCCTCGCGGGCACGCAGGCCGAGCTGGCCGCCGACGAGCGCGAGCTGGACCGCGCCCGCGCGGCCGCCGACGCCGGCGCCGCCCGCACCCGTCAGGTCGCGGTCGAAGCCGAGCAGGCGGCCGCCCGGCTCGAGCGGCTGATCGAGCAGCGCAAGGCCGTACTGGTCAGCGCCGAGCAGCACCGGGCCGCCGACCTGCGGGACTACCAGGCGGCGCAGGCTGCATCGAAGGCGCTGGCGGAGCGGATCCGCGCTGCCGCCGCCCGCGCCGCCGCCGCCCGGGCCGCAGCGGCGAGGAAAGCAGCGGCCGAGGCCGCGGCGGCCGAGGCCGAACGCAAGCGGCGGGCCAAGGCCGGCAAGCCGGCACCTCGGGGCGGGAGTGCCGGCCAGCCACGCAACGGCCGGATGCTGTGGCCTGCGCCCGGCCGGCTGACCAGCCGCTACGGCTACCGTCGGCACCCGATCTACGGCGACCGCCGCTTCCACGCCGGGATCGACATCGGCGGCGGCATGGGCGCCCGGGTCAGCGCGGCCGACCCCGGCGTGGTGACCTACGCCGGCTATGCCGGCGGCTACGGCACCCTGGTCGTGGTCAGCCACGGGGTCGTGAAGGGCAAGGATCTCTCCAGCGCCTACGCGCACATGGGCTCGCTCGACGTGCGCGAGGGGCAGATCGTCGTCCGCGGTCAGAAGGTCGGCGAGATCGGCAACGAGGGCAACTCGACGGGTCCGCATCTGCACTTCGAGGTGCGTCTGGACGGCTACCCGGTGGACCCGCTGGACTACGTCGACCCGCCGTAGACTCGGGCGGTGACCAAGGGATCCGCCAAGAGCCGCAACCCGGCCAAGGGCCCGCCGGACGGCACCCGTGGCGGCCGCAACAAGCTGGTCGCGCAGAACAAGAAGGCCCGCCACGACTACTCGATCGAGGACGTCCTCGAGGCCGGGCTGGTGCTCACCGGCACGGAGGTGAAGTCGCTGCGCCAGGGCCGCTGCTCGTTGGCCGACTCCTACGCCGGTGTCCAGGACGGCGAGATCTACCTGCTCGGCGCGCACATCCCGGAGTACACCGAGGGGACCTGGAACAACCACGCGCCGCGCCGCCCACGCAAGCTCCTGCTGCACAAGAAGGAGATTGACGCCCTGGCCATGCGCACCCGTGAGGGTGGGCTGGCCCTCGTACCGCTGTCGCTGTACTTCAAGGACGGGCGGGCCAAGGTGGAGCTGGCGCTCGGACGCGGCCGCAAGTCGCACGACAAGCGGCAGGTGCTGGCTGAGCGCGACGCCCAGAAGGAGATCCGCAACGCCATGGGGCGGGCGCTCAAGCGGGGCCGGCACTGACGCTGCACGACGCCGACGTCCCCGCACTCTGGCGGGACCTCGGCCTGCCCGGGCTGGTGGACCTGCACGTCCACTTCATGCCGAAGAACGTGATGGACAAGGTCTGGGCGTACTTCGACGCCGCCGGGCCGCTGGTCGGCCGCCCGTGGCCGATCACCTACCGGACCGACGAGCAGGACCGGCTCGACCGGCTGCGGGCCTTGGGCCTGCGGGCCTTCCCGTCGCTGGTCTACCCGCACAAGCCGGGCATGGCCGGCTGGCTCAACGCCTGGGCGGCCGATTTCGCAGCCTGCCACCCCGACGTCCTGCAGACCGCCACCTTCTATCCCGAGCCCGAGGCACCGGCCTACGTGCGCGACGCCCTGGCTGGTGGGGCACGCATCGTCAAGGCGCACCTGCAGGTGGGGGCGTACGACCCGCGTGATCCGCTGCTCGACCCGGTGTGGGGCCAGCTGGCCGAGGCGGGTGTGCCGGTGGTCGTGCACTGCGGGGGAGGCCCGGTGCCGGGGCGGTTCACCGGCCCCGGGCCGATGGGTGAGGTGCTGGCCCGGCATCCGCGGCTGACGGCCGTCATCGCGCACCTCGGGATGCCGGAGTACGCCGACTTCCTCGACCTCGCCGACCGCTACGAGCGGGTCCACCTGGACACCACGATGGCCTTCACGGACTTCACCGAGGCCCGGATGCCGTTCCCGGCGGAGCTGCGGCCGCGGCTGCTGGAGGTCGGCCCACGGGTCCTGCTGGGCAGCGACTTCCCGAACACGCCGTACGACTTCGCGCACCAGATCGAGGCGCTGGTGCGGCTCGACCTGGGTGAGGCGTGGCTGCGGGGGGTGCTGCACGACAACGCGGCGGCCCTGCTCGGGCTGTAGTTCTTTCGGGTCAGGCCGGGCAGTCCCAGCCAGCTATGCACAGAACGCGATGAGTCGGTCACGATGTGTGGAGCTGCTGGTGTATGACCCGACCTGAGGTGAAGCCGTGTCCCACCTGTCCGCGAGCGCCGCCGGGCCGCCGCCGGCCGTTCTCGCCGAACAGCTGCCGTTCCACGACGGTCTCCGCAGACGCCGGCTGCTGCTCCTGCTCATCTGCGTCGGGAACATCGCGATCAGTGTGGCCGTGATGGGTTTGGCTCTGTGGAGCCGGTCGGCTCTGGTCGTCCTGCCGCCGCTGCTCGCCCTCGTGGGCATCGCCTACCGCGGCTACCTGCACGCCCTCGAGGAGCGGGACGTCTGGCAGCAGCTGGAGAAGGCGGCGCGGGAGCTGAACCAGCTCGACGCCGCGGAGGTTGCAGCGGTCGCGATCGGCCGGCTGACGTCGATGCTGGGGGCTGACTGGGCCGAGATCATTCTGCACAGGACGGCGACCTCGCCTGCCATGACCTACAGCGGCACGTCCCAGGGGCTGGACGAGGAGCTGTGCCGTCCGACGGATGCGCGGCCGGCGCGGTCGGCAGACGCAGGATCCGCACAGGTCTTCTACTCCGCGCCGCTCGACGGGCCGCAGGGCGCGGTCGGCACGCTGCGGGTCGGCTTCCGCGAGTTCACCGTCCTGAAGAAGCGCGAACTGCACGTGCTGCGGACCTTCGCCTACGCCGTCAGCAGAACGATGCAGAACGCGCGGCTCTACGACGCGATGTGCCTGCACGCGGCGGCGAAGGCTCACGAGGCCTCGCACGACGTTCTGACGGGGCTGGGGAACCGCGCCCTGCTGCACGACCGGGCCGAGATCGCCCTGGCGGCCGCAGGACCTCGACGGCAGTGCGCGTTGCTGATCGTCGACCTGGACCACTTCAAGGAGATCAACGACACCCTGGGGCACGCCGCGGGCGACCTGTTCCTGCAGCGGGTCGGCCAGCGCATCCTGTCCTCGATGGGTGAGGCCGTGGCGGTCTGCCGGCTCGGCGGCGACGAGTTCGGCATCCTGATCGAGGGGCTGCCGGCGGCCCGGCACGCCGATGCGGTGGCAGTCCGCCTGCTGGACATGCTCGCGCAGCCGGTCAGCTTCGACGGCCTGCACCTGTCCGTCGAGGGCAGCGTGGGGGTGGCCTGCTACCCCGACGACGCCTCCTGCTTCGAGGAGCTGTTGCAGCGGGCGGACGTCGCGTTGTACCAGGCCAAGTCCTCCCGGGGCTCGTTCTCGCACTACCGCGCGGACCGGGACCCGTCGAGCCTGCACCGGCCGGCGCTGGTGGCGGAGCTCCGCGCCGCGCTGGCCGAGGACCAGCTGGTGGTGCACTTCCAGCCACAGTTCGATCTGCAGAGCGGTGCAGCCAGGGGGGCCGAGGCGCTCGTCCGCTGGCAGCACCCCCGCCGGGGGCTGCTGGCTCCAGGGGAGTTCGTCGACGTCCTCGAGCATTCCGGGCTGGTCGGCGACTTCACGATGGTCGTCCTCGAGAAGGCCGTGGCCGAATGCGCCAGCTGGTCGGCGGGCAGCGTCGCCCTCACCGTGTCGGTGAACCTGTCGGCACGGAACCTGCTCGACAGCGAGCTGCCCGACCAGGTCCGGCGGGTGCTGCTGCGCCACGGGCTGCCGGCCGCGCGACTGATCCTCGAGATCACCGAGACGACCATGATGAGCGAGCTCGACGTGGTCGAGGAGGTGCTGTCCGGCCTGCGCGCCCTCGGTGTGCAGCTGTCGGTCGACGACTTCGGCACCGGCTACTCCTCCTTGGCCTTCCTGCAGCGGGTGTCGGTCAACGAGGTCAAGATCGACCGCAGCTTCGTGGCGGGCGCGGCGACCCGTGAGAGCGACCGCGCCCTCGTGCGGGCCACCGTGCAGCTCGCCCACAGCCTGGGTGCGCGGGCCGTCGGTGAGGGCGTGGAGGACGAGCGGCTGCTCGTGACCCTGCGCGAGCTGGGCTGCGACCTGGCGCAGGGCTACCACCTCGGCGTCCCGATGCCGGCCGAGGACCTGCGCAAGGCGCTGGGTCTTCAGGTGCGCCGTCACCCGGTGCCCGTACCACGTACCGCGGAGAGCGTGCGGCACCTGCGTGCGGTGGTCGGCGCCTGACCGCTGCGCCCACGGGGCCCCGGACGGGTACGGCCGCCGGGCACGATCCCGTCCCGCCCGGCGTTACTCTTGTCGTAGCACCACGAAGGGGGTGACAGGTCTCGACTTCGGATGTCGAGGCAGGTGAAGCGGGCCGAGGAAGGCGACGATGATCTCGTTAACCAACAACGTCGCAAAAAAATCAAGCGCCGACACCAGTCCGCGCGCGTACGCTCTCGCTTCCTAGCTAGAGCGTCGCTGTCAGCCCGGGAGAGCCTCCGGCCCGGGACCTGGCATCGCTAGGAGGACCACCACCCGCTTTGGCCACGGGGGCGGGTGGTGAACCACCGTGGCTGGGCCCGTTCCCGAGCTGCTGGCGGCATCGGGAGGGCCGAGAAAAGCACAGCCAGCTGCGCCCGGAGAAGCCCTGCTGAGGTACCGGAGGACGCGGGTTCGATTCCCGCCACCTCCACTGAGACAGCACGATCGCTAGACGACGAAAGCCCTGGTCGGAGGCCTGTGCTCCCGCCGGGGCTTTCGCCGTCCCTGCCGCCTCCGTCCCGGTCCCGGACGGCCAGGAGGTAGCCGTCACGAGCGACGGTCGCTGCGGGGCATGGGCACGGTGTGCCGCTCCGGAGACGTGTGGGCTGTCGGGCGACGTACACCACAGGTCAAGAATCTGGAAATGTTGACCTGTGGTGTACAGCCGCCGTGCGGCACATGTCGCTGCCCGCGTGGGCCGTGCGTGACTTTGCACGGCCCGCCAACCGGTCAGGCCTCGGCGGCGAGCAGTTCGGAGAGGTTGCGGTCGACCGCGTCGAGGTAGGTCTGCTCGAAGCCGAACAGCCCGAAGTGACCCGCGATGCTCGGCAGCACCCGCAACTCGCTGTTCGGGATGAGCTGTTGCTCGGCGGCACAGTCCCGCACCGGGAAGAACATGTCCTCGTCGATCGGCATGACGAAGGTCTTCGCCGTGATGCGCCCCAGGGCCGCGGCGAGGTCGCCGCCGGTGTTGCGGGCGACGTCTCCGCGTTGCCACTTCCACGCCATCGTCAACAGCGCGTTCGGGTCCATCTGGCTGAACACCGCCTCGATGAAGCCCTCCAGGAACTCCTCCATCGTCGAGAAGCTGGTGTCGCCCACGGTGATGCCGCGCCAGAACTCCGTCTTCCAGAACTGGGTCGACAGCCCGAGGACCGCCCAGATGTCGGCGTGCCGTCGCAGCCCGGCAGCGACCTGCTCGTGCGAGGAGTACTCGCCGCCCTGGAAGCCGGGGTCGGAGGTGATCGCGTCCATGAGGGTCTTGGTGAACAGGAAGTCGTGCGGGGTGTTCTGCGCCGTGCCGGCCAGGGCAGCCGCCCGCAGCACCATCTCCGGGTAGCGCACCGCCCACTCGTAGGTCTGCTGGGCCCCCATCGACCCGCCGACGACCAGGGAGAGCCGCTCGATGCCGAACAGGTCCGTGAGCAGCTGCCGCTGCGCGCGGACGTCGTCACCGATCCGTACGTTCGGGAACTTCGACATGGCGACCGGCCCGTCGCTGTTGTGCGGCGAGGTGGACAGGCCGTTGCCGATCTGGTTGACGACGACGATGAACCAGTGAGCAGGGTCCAGGGCGCGACCGGGGCCGATGTAGGCCTGCTCCCACGTCTGGTGTGTCCCGCTGAACCAGGTCGGGATGAGGATGGCGTTGTCCCTGGCCGGACTGAGCTGGCCGTACGTCGCGTAGGCCAGCTGCAGGCCGGGAATCGTCCCGCCCTCCTCGAGCGTGAAGTCCCCGATGTCGTGCAGCTCGTAGGCACCCTGCACCTCGGGTGTGTAGAAGTCGTTCTGGATCATCCGGTTCCTCCTCCTGCGACGTGGTCGCGGCATCCTGTCGCAGTTTCCGCTGCCATGGGTGAGCTGGCTCGACTAGGTGCCCTCGACATCTACTGACACGCTGCGGCCGCTGCTCTACACATACCCGCAGCACCTCATCGGCGTCGTACACCCGGAGCCGCGGGCGGCGCGCCCTGTCACCGGAGGCCAGCAACCATGCCCGTTCTGAACTTCCGTCTCGCGGCGACGGCGGTCGTGCTGGTGGTGACCGCCACCGCGTGCAGCAGTGGGAACGGGACGGAGGCCGGCGGGTCCGGGACCACGACCGCGGCACCGGAAAACGAGCGGATCACGCTCCGGGTCGCCGCCAACAAGCAGAGCGGCGGTTACCCCACGCCGTATGCCTCCATCCGTGGTCCCGGGAAGCTGGTCACCACCTACCTGTTCGACACGTTGGCGTTTCCCGATGTGACCGGGGAGCCCAAGCCGTGGCTGGCGAAGTCGTGGTCGTCCTCGCCGGACGGCAAGACGTGGACCTTCACGCTCCACGACGACGTGACCTTCCACGACGGCAAGCCGCTGACGTCCGAGGACGTCGTGTTCACCTTCGACTACAACCTCTCCGGCCCCGGCGCCCAGACCGGCGTCGGGCGGGGGGTGGACTACCTGGAGAGCGTGGAGGCACCGGACCCGGGCACCGTCGTGATCACGCTGAAGAACGCGCGGCCCAGCTTCCTGACCGACATCGCGGGCACGTTCGGCTTCGGCATCGTGCCCAAGCACATCTGGGCGGACGTCACCGACCCGGCCCGCTTCCAGGGACCCGAGTCGCTGATCGGCTCCGGGCCGTACAAGCTGGAGACGTTCGACCTGACCACCAACAGCTTCAACTTCGAGGCGAACGAGGACTTCTTCCTCGGCCAGGCCCACGTCGAGAAGTTCCAGATCGTGCCGGTCGCCGACCCGCTGCTGGCGCTGCAGGGGGGCGAGATCGACGCGGCCAGCGCCGGCAACGCCCTCGTCCCGCAGGTCCAGTACGACGCCCTGGCCGAGCAGTTCGAGGTGCTCACAGCCCCAGGCGAGTTCAACCTGGCGCTGTTCTTCAACCCCGACAGCGGTTTCCCGTACGACGAGAAGGCCTTCCGCCAGGGGGTCGTCTTCGCGCTGGACCGCGAGGACATGGTCGAGCGGCTGCTCGGCGGGCGAGGGGTGCCGGGGCCGGCGGGCGCGTTGGGGCCGGGCAACCCGTTCCTGAACGAGGACCTGCCGGAGTATCCGTCGGACAAGAAGAAGTCGGCGGCCCTGCTCGACCAGGTCGGTCTCCGGGACCGCGACGGCGACGGGCTGCGGGACAAGCCCGACGGGTCACCGTTCCGCATCCCCCTGTCGGTGGCGGCACCGGACAGCCAACAGGCACAGCTGGTGCAGCAGTATCTGCGGGCCGTTGGTCTGGAGGTGCAGATCGACGCGGTGGACCAGCAGACGTCGGACGCCCGGGGGGCCGGCGGGGCCTACGCCATGGCCATCCAGCACTTCGGCGGCCTGTCCGGCGACCCGTCGGGGCTGATGCCACAGTTCCTGTCGACCTCCAAGAGCACGTCCTTCACCCGCGTGCACGGCTACGACAACCCGGAGTTCGACCAGATCGCCAAGCAGCAGTCGAGCATGGTCGACGCCACCGAGCGCCGGAAGCTCGTCGACCGGATGCAGGCGATCCTGGCCGAGGACCTGCCCCGCATCTCGCTCTACGTGCCCGAGCAGGTCAGCTTCGTCGATGCGGAGAAGTTCCAGGGGTTCGCCTACACGCCGGGCTGCCCCCCGTGCGGGGTGACCGGCAACAAGCGTCATCTGGTCGTGGGCAACGCCGAGCCGGCCGAGCCCAACCAACCGGCGGGCTGACCTGGTGACGCGACCGGCCGATCCGACGTTCCTCGCACCACCCGGGCAGGTCGCCGACTGGCGCAGGGTCCTGTTGTGCGATGTCGCCGCCGGCACCGGGCTGCTGGAGGCCCTGCCCGGCACACCCGAGGTCCTGGCGGAGCGGCTGGAGCTGGACGCCCACGCGCTGCGGGTGCTGCTCGACGCCCTCACCGTCTACCAGGTCGTCTCGGGCGACGCGGATGGGACGTACGTCCGGGGCGCCGAGGTGCCGACGGACAGCACCCTGGCCGGCCTGCGGCACCACGCCCGCGCGCTGCGCCGCTGGGCGGCCGCCCTCGAGGACCGGACCCGGGACCGGCCGATCTCCTCCGCAACCGGCCCGGCTGACCCGGAGGCGTTCCACGACGCCCTGGCGGTGACGGCGAGGCAGGCGGCGCCCGGTGTGGTGGACGCCTGCCTGACGCGCTTCCCCCACGCCCGCAGCGTGCTGGACCTGGGCGGGCTGCACGGCGAGTACTCCCTCGAGTTCACCCGCCGAGGACTGGCGGCGACGATGCAGGACCAGCCGGTGATGGTCGAGGTGGCCCGGCGGCGGGGCCGGCTGGAGGCTGCGGGGGTGCAGCTGTTCGCGGGCAGCTTCTTCGACACGGTGCCCGAGGGGCCGTTCGACCTGGCGTTCTGCTCGGGCATCACGCACACCTTCGACGGGGACCACAATCTGGCGTTGTTCGGCAACTTGCGGCGGGTGCTGGTTCCGTCGGGTGCCGGGGTGGCCGTCGTGACCTTCCTGCGGGGGCGGCACCCGGTCTCGGCCCTGTTCGCGGTCCAGATGCTGCTCAACGCCAACGGCGGCGACACGCACACCGAGGCGGAGTACCGGCAGTGGCTGGGCGACAGCGGCTTCACCGCCGATCCGGCTGTGGTCGACCTGCCCGATCAGGCCGCACGGTCGGTGCTTTTTGCCAGCTGAGCCGGCTCGCGGCGCTCTCGAGGTCACCGACCTGGTCGTCACCTATCCAGGGCCGCCGCCCGTTCGGGCCGTCGACGGCATCAGCCTGCAGGTGGCGCCGGGAGAGTGCCTGGGGGTGCTCGGCGAGTCCGGCTCGGGAAAATCCACCTTGGCGCGGGCTGCCCTGGGCCTGTTGCCGGAGGGGATGGTCTCGGGGCGGATCCGGCTCGCGGAGCTGGACCTGCTCCCGCTCGACGAGGACGGTTGGCGCACCGTCCGCTGGCGACGGATCTCCTTGTCCTTCCAGTCGACCTCGGCCCTCAACCCGGTGCTCCGCGTCGGTCAGCAGCTGGCGGAGCCGCTGAGGATCCATCTGGACCTGGGCCGGGAGGCGGCCGCCCACCGCGTCGAGGAGCTGCTGGGTCAGGTCGGCCTGGGGAGCTGGGCCGCCGAGCGCTACCCCAGCCAGCTTTCGGGCGGTCAGCGCCGGCTGGTGCTGCTGGCCATGGCGCTGGCCTGTGGACCCGACGTGGCCATTCTGGACGAGCCCACCGCGGGTCTGGACCCGGCCACCCGCAATCTGGTGCTCGACCTGCTGCAGACGGTCCGGGCCGGCGGCACCTCGCTCGTCGTGCTGAGCCACGACGCGGACGCCCTGGAGCTGCTCGCCGACCGGGTCGCCGTGCTCTACCGCGGGTGGCTGGCCGAGATCGGCCCGCGCGTCCGGGTCCTCGGCGACCCCCGAAATCCGTACTCCTGGGCGCTGCTGAACGCCCGGCCCACGCTGGCGTCGGTGAAGGACCTGCGTGGCATCCGAGGTGCCCCTCCCGACCCGACCGAGCCTGCCGACGGCTGCCCGTTCCTGGGCCGCTGCCATCAGAGCCGCGACGAGCTCTGCGCCCCGGCGGCGCCGCCGCTGGTGCCGCCGCCGGGAGAGGACGGCGCACGGCTGGTCGCCTGCGCCCGGGGCGGCGTGGTCGCCCTGCTGTCCGCCCGCGACCTGCGCAAGACCTACACCTCGGGCGGCATCCTGGGCCGCCGCTCCCCGGTGCCGGTGGTCGACGGCATCAGCCTGGACGTACGCGAGGGTGAGGTGGTCGGCCTGGTGGGCGCCACGGGTGCGGGGAAGTCGACGCTGGGCCTGCTGCTCACGCGGCTGCTCGATCCGGACGCAGGAACGGTGTGCTTCGACGGCCAGGATCTCCTCCGCGCAAGGGGGGAGCAGCTCAAGGCACTGCGTCGGCAGGTCCAGATGCTCTTCCAGGACCCGTTCGAGGCGCTGTCACCCCGGCTGACGATCGGCGATGCGGTCCGCGAACCGCTCGACGTCCAGGAACTCGGGGACGCTCCGGCCCGCCGGGCGGCGGTCCGGCGCGCTCTGGTCGACTGCCGCCTTCCGGACGGCGAGGCGTTCCTCGGCCGGCACACCCACGAACTGTCCGGCGGTCAGCTTCAGCGGGTCGCGCTGGCCCGTGCCCTCGTGCTCGAGCCGCGGCTGCTCGTCGCCGACGAGGCGGTATCCATGCTGGACCCCAGCGAGCAGGCGAAGATGATCCAGCTCCTCAAGCACCTGCAGGTGGAGCGCGGCATGGCGATGATCTTCATCTCCCATGACCTGTCGGTCGTGCTGCGGGTGGCGGACCGGGTGCTGGTGCTCGACGGCGGTCGGATCGTCGAGGAGGGGGCCGGCGGCGGCATGCTCGCCGCCCCCCGACATCCGGTGACCCGATCGCTGCTCGCGGCCGCCGGTCGGGACCTGCTGTTCGCCGGTGCCGATGGCCGCCCTGCGCAGGATGTCGTGGAAGATTCGGCCCTGGACGGCCCCGGTACCGTCCGACGGGACCACTCGCGCGCGAAAGGGAGACGACCATGACGACGGACGAGAAGAGCCTCGACGAGGTGGCGACCTTCCACGGCCACGTCTGCCCGGGGCTGGCGATGGGCATGCAGGCGGCCCGCATCGCCCTGCGGGAAATCGGTCCGCACTCCAAGGACGAGGAGGTCGTCGCGGTCGTCGAGACCGACATGTGCGCCGTGGACGCCATCCAGGTGCTGACCGGCTGCACGTTCGGCAAGGGCAACCTGCTCCACCGCGACTGGGGGAAGAACGCCTACACGTTCTACCGCCGCTCCGATGCCAAGGCGATCCGTATCGCCGGCCGTCCGGACGCCTGGGTCCGCGACCCCGAGCACCAGGAGCTGTTCGCCAAGGTCCGTGCGGGCACCGCCAGTGACAGTGAGCGGGAGCGGTTCGCCGAGCTGCACGTGTCGCAGTCCCACCGGGTGCTGGAGATGGACCCGGAAGAGCTGTTCGCCGTGACGCCCGTGACCGGCGGCCCGCCCGGGAAGGCCCGGATCCACGCGTCGGCGCGCTGCGTGGCCTGCGGTGAGCAGGTCATGGAGACGCGGGTGCGCCGGCTGGGCTCGGCCGACTACTGCCAGCCCTGCTTCGACGCGGCGCTCGCCGCCGGCTGATTCGACCGCACGGTCGGCCCGGCAGGCGGGCTACCGCTGGTGCCGGGCCAGGCGCGGACTCAACCGGCGCTCGAGCGCCGTGCCCAGCAGCGTGATGCCTACGATGAGGGCGACGAGCGCGACGATCGGCGGCACCAGCCACCACGTCCAGGCCGAGGTGATGAACACGGCCCGAAAGGCGATGGCGTCCCGGATCATCGCGCCCCAGGACGGCTCGGTGGGGTCGCCGACGCCGAGGAAGGCCAGCCCGGCCTGCAGTGCGACGGCCCGGCTCGCCGCCGGGATGAACTCCGCGACGGACAGCAGTGACAGGTCGGGCAGGATGTGCCGTCGTAGCTGGTGCCAGGTGCCGGCACCGAAGCCGGTGGCCGCCCGTACGTGCGTGCGCGTGCGCAGGCTCAGCACCTGCGATCGCAGAATCCGCGCCGCCGTGGGCCAGAACAGCAGCGAGATGACCAGGGACAGGCCCAGCACCGAGCCGCCGGTGAGCGCGCCGACCAGCAGCAGCAGCGGCAGCTTGGGCAGCACGAGCACCAGGTCGGTCACCCGCATCAGTGCGGCGCTCGGCCAGCCGGGGAACCAGCCGGCCAGCACCCCGACCAGCGTCCCGAGCACGACGGTTCCGGTGCCTGCGAGCACGGCGACCAGCACCGAGGCGCGCACTCCCAGCAGGAGCTGGCTGGCGATGTCCTGGCCCAGCAGGTTGGTTCCCAGCAGGTGCCGCCCCCCCGGGCGCGAGAGCGACGGCCCGGCCAGCTCGTTCGCGCCGAACGGCGCCAGGCGGCTGCCGAACAGCATGAGCAGGACGTACAGCACCAGGATCAGCGCGCCGACCAGCCCAGCCGTTCCGGGTCGCCGCAGCCGCCGCCGCGTCGGGCGACCGGCGGCAGCAGGGCTGACTGCGCCCGTCACCGGTCACGCACCCGCGGGTCGAGCTTGCCGTAGACCAGCTCCACGACCAGGTTCGCGAGCAGCACCACGAGGGCCAGCAGGATGAAGGAGCCCTGCAGCAGGGGGTAGTCCCGCGAGGTCACCGCCCCCTCGACGAGGGTGCCGATGCCGGGATAGGCGAACACGACTTCCACGAACAGCGAGCCACCGACGGCAAAACCGGCCTGGATGCCCAGGGCGGTGACGAACGGCAGCATCGCGTTGCGGGCCGAGTGCCGGTACTTCAGCAGCCGGCGGGGCAGGCCCTTGGCCCGCGCCAGGAGCATGTAGTCCTCACCCAGCGTCGAGATGACCGTGTTGCGAACGATCAGGAACTTGTTGGCGGCCAGCCCCAGCGTCAGGGCCAGCAGGGGGAGCGCCAGGTGGTGGAGCACGTCTCCGACCGCCTGCACCGGTGACGTGTAGGACGCGAAGGCCGTCTGCCCGCCGGCCTGCGGGAACACCGGCCAGGTCACCGCGAACAGGATCAGCAGTGCGCTGGCGATGGCGTACTCGGGAATGGCCCGGGAAGTCGACAGCACGACGATCAGCGTCCGGTCGGCGAAGCGGCCACGGTGCCAGGCGGCGTGCACCCCGGCGAGGAAGCTGATGGCCGACGACAGCGCCAGTGCGCTACCGGTCAGCAGCAGCGTCCAGGGCAGGCGGTTCTGCAGCAGCGTGCCCACCGGCGCGTTCTGCGAGATCGACCAGCCGAACTCACCCCTGCTCAGCCCGGACAGGTAGGCGCCGTACTGCTCGTGCAGCGGCCGGTCGAGTCCGTAGTAGGCGGCCACCTGGTCACGGGCGGCCGCGTCGTAGACGTAGCTGCCGCTGTCCGGGTCGTCCAGTTGCCGGAGCGGGTCGCCCGGGAGCAGTCGCGGCAGGAAGAACACCAGCGTGACAACCGCCCACAGGGTGAGCGCGTAGAGACCGACGGTGGTCGCGTACCGCGTCCAGGATCGATGCTGCCCCGCCCGTTCAGGAGGTGCGGCCGGCCCCGCCCGTCCAGGAGGTGCGGGCGCAGGCGCGGCGTGCAGGGCCGGATGCACCGCGCGGCTCACCTCCTGCGGCCGACCCCCCGGAGGTGGCCTGGGCCTCGACAGCGCGCAACAGTAGGGGCAGATCGGTGCGGCGTCGCCCCCCGCTTGCACAGATCTCGCCGCTGACCCTGTGGTGCCGCATCCACGGCGGGCCATCGCCATCTGCAGCAAGATCTTCGGAACATCCACAGCCTCCTGGCCCTGTGGATGTTCCGAAGATCTTGAGGCTGGCCCGCTCCCCCGCGCCGCCGGACGACTCATGTTCCGGCCCCGCCTGCCGAGGATGTACGAGGGGCACGGGGGGCGAGTCGAGGAGCAGCAGGTGCAGGCAGGACGGGCAGTACTCGCGGTCGTGGCAGCAGCCCTGGTGGCGGGCGTGGCGCCGGTGGTTGCCAGCGCCCCGGCGCAGGCCGCGTGCGCGACCAACACCGGCAAGAGCATCAGCGGGACCGTCTTCGGGCAGGACGGCCGCGACGTCAACGTCTCCATCGGCTTCGACCTGGTCGACCGCAACGGCAAGGCCCTGAACGCCGACCCGAAGAGCGCCGGCTACGGCTGCGCCAAGACCGGCGGCTACTCCGTGCCGCAGAGTTACCTGAACCACTTCGTCGGCCCCGAGGGTGCGCCGCAGAACAGCGTCATGAAGGACGGCAACCGCACGACCCGCGCGTGGCGGCTCGGCAACATCCCGAGCAACGCCGTCGGCGCCTACATCGAGGTCTACTCCCGCGGCTACAAGGGCAGCCCGTGCAAGGACGCCAACGGCAACTACTGCTTCAACCCCCCGACGGTGACCAAGTACGGCTACGCCAACAAGCACCTGGTGCCGATCGGCACCCAGAACCTGCCGATCCGGCTGGCGATGACCTGCGCCTACCAGGGCACCACCGGCAACATCCAGGGCAAGATCTTCGATGCCGCGGGCCGGCCGGTGAAGGTCAGGAACGTCTTCGCCTGGACGGAGACGAAGTGGAACGCCTGGCCCTTCTACCAGGGCTGGGGCAGCGCGTCGTTCCCGCGCGACGGCTACTACGTCATCAACTCGCTGGCCAGCAAGCAGAGATACACGATCTGGCTGACGACCGCCGACGGGCGCACCATCAAGCGGACCGGCGTTCCGGTGAGTGACTGCAAGGCGACGCCGCTGTCCTTCCGCGTCTGAGACAGGGTCCCCGCCCGGCTGGCCCGGCGCTGCGGGGGCGTGGCACCGTGGAGCGGTGCCGAGGCGGTGGGAGGCCAGGGTGATCGACGTGTCGGGCGTGATCGACGTGCGGGACGACGGCGGGGTGCTGCCCGGACAGGTGCGCGCGTGACCGCACCCGCCGAGCTCGACCTGCCGGACGTGGACGACGTCGCCGACACCGACCGGCCGTGGGTGGCGATCGTCTGGAACGACCCGGTCAACCTGATGAGCTACGTGACGCACGTGCTGATGGAGCTGTTCGGCTACCCGCGGGCGCAGGCCGAGAAGCTCATGATGGACGTCCACTCCAAGGGGCGGGCCGTCGTCAGCAGCGGTACCCGCGAGCAGATGGAGCACGACGTCGCCCGCCTGCACGCCAAGGGCCTGTGGGCCACCCTGCAGCAGGACTGATGAGGTTCTCCCGCCGGCACGGCACGGTCACCGCCAGGCTCGACCGGGTCGAGGCCGACGTGCTGAGCGCCGTCGCCGGGGACCTGCTCGTCCTGCTCGGGGAGCAGGACGAGCAGGGCAGCGACCCGCTGGCCGCCCTCGTCGGCCTGTCCGGCGGCCCGGCCGAGCCGCCGGCCGACCCGGCGTTGGCCCGGCTGCTGCCCGACGCCTACGGCGACGACGAGGCGGCGGCCGGCGACTTCCGCCGCTACACCGAGGGCGACCTGCGGGCGGGCAAGCGGGCGAACGCGACCGTCCTGCTCTCCACGCTCGCGCCGCTGGCCGGCAGGGGCGGCCGGCTGGTGCTCGACCGTGACCAGGCAGCTGCCTGGCTGGGCTGCCTGAACGACCTGCGGCTGGTGCTCGGCACGCGACTCGGGGTCACCGAGGAGACCGAGCTCGACCCGCGCGACGAGGACCCCCGCGCGCAGGCGCTGCAGGTGTACGGCTGGCTGGGCTGGCTGCAGGAGTCGCTGCTCGGCTGCCTGGACCTACGCGGTCCTCGGTAGCCTCGGACGCGTGCTCCAGATTCCCCAGGCGATGGTCGACCGGATCGTCGCCCACGCCCGCCGCGACCATCCCGACGAGTGCTGCGGCGTCGTCGCCGGCCGGGACGGTGTCCCGAGCCGGCTGTTCGAGATGGAGAACGCCGAGCGCTCGCCGACCGGCTTCATGTTCGACAGCGCCGAGTGGCTGCGGGTCTACCGTGAGATCGACGACGCCGACGAGGACCTGCTGGTCGTCTACCACTCGCACACCGCGACCGAGGCCTACCCCTCGCGCACCGACATCCGCTGGTCGGTCAACACGCCCGGGACCTCCTGGCTGCTCGTCTCGACCCGATCGGCGGACCTCGAGCTGCGCTCGTACACCATCGAGGACGGTGTCGTGACGGAGGAGGAGGTCAAGATCACCTGAGCCTGCCGCATCCCGGGCGGAACAAGGCTCGGCTCACCCCCTGTTGTCCTGTCCTGACATCCGCGACACGAGGAGAACCGTCCGCATGGCCATCGAGGTCCGCATCCCGACCATCCTGCGCACCTACACGGGGGGCGAGAAGCTCGTGGAGGGCTCCGGCAGCACGCTCACCGCGCTGCTCGACGACCTCGACAGCCGGCACAACGGCCTGCGGGGCCGGCTGGTGACCGAGCAGGGCGCGCTGCACCGCTTCGTCAACGTCTACGTCAACGACGAGGACGTCCGCTTCCTCGGCGGCCTCGACACCAAGCTGTCGGACGGCGACTCGGTCACGGTCCTGCCGGCGGTCGCAGGCGGAGCCGCGCAGAAGGGGACCGCGGGCGGAGCCGCGCAGAAGGGGACTGCGGGCGGGTGAGGTTCGACTCGCTGCTGGAGTCCGTCGGGCACACACCGCTCGTCGGGCTCCCGCGGCTGTCCCCGTCGCCGGAGGTACGGCTCTGGGCCAAGCTCGAGACGGAGAACCCGACCGGCTCGGTGAAGGACCGCGCGGCGCTCTACATGATCGCGCAGGCCGAGAAGGAGGGCCTGCTCCGGCCGGGGGTCACCGTGCTGGAGCCGACGTCGGGCAACACCGGCATCTCGCTGGCCATGGTGTGCCGGCAGCGCGGCTACCGGCTGATCTGTGTGATGCCGGAGAACACCTCGGTCGAGCGGCGCCAGCTGCTGACGATGTACGGCGCCGAGATCGTGTCCTCGCCGGCCGCCGGCGGCTCCAACCAGGCGGTGGCGATGGCCAAGGAGCTGGCCGCCGAGAACCCCGACTGGGTGATGCTCTACCAGTACGGCAACCCTGCGAACGCGCTGGCGCACTACGAGACCACCGGGCCGGAGCTGCTCGCGGACCTGCCGACGCTGACCCACTTCGTCGCCGGGCTCGGCACGACCGGGACGCTCATGGGCACCGGACGCTACCTGCGCGAGCAGCGGCCGGGCGTGCGGATCATCGCCGCCGAGCCGCGCTACGGCGAGCTGGTCTACGGCCTGCGCAACATCGACGAGGGCTTCGTCCCGGAGCTGTACGACGGCTCGGTGCTGACCTCCCGCTTCTCCGTCGGGCCGCGTGAGGCGCTGCGCCGCACCCGCCAGCTGGTCGAGGAGGAGGGCATCTTCGCCGGCATCTCCACCGGCGCGATCCTGCACGCGGCGCTGGGCGAGGCGATGAAGGTCGTGAAGGACGGGGGCCGCGCCGACATCGCCTTCGTCGTGGCGGACGGTGGCTGGAAGTACCTCTCGACCGGCGCCTACGCCGGCACTCTCGAGGAGGCCGAGGCGGGCCTCGAGGGTCAGCTCTGGGCGTGACCGCGCCGGCCGCCGCCGGGCCCTGCCCTCGCGTACGCTGACCCACGAAGGCGTGGCGTTGCCCGCCCGCTCCTGGGATGGAGTCGCCGTTGCCAGGGTTCGCCCGTGGCCCGAGTTCGCGCGCTCCTCAGCTACGGGTCGCTGCCGTGATCTCGGCGCTGCTGCTGCTCAGCGCGGTGCTGCTGCCCACCGTCTGGGCCGGTGAGTCGGCGTCGACCGCCCTACAGCTGCCCTGGTGGCTGCTGGCGATGCTGTTCGCGGTCTTCCACCTCAACGTGCTCTACGTCGAGCGGGGCCGAGAGGCGCAGACGCTCTCCCTGACCGAGATCCCCATGCTGCTCGGGCTCTTCTTCGCCGACGCCCGATCGCTGCTGCTCGCGAACCTGCTCAGCGGCATCGTCGCCTTCGGCCTGGTCCGGCGTCAGACGCCGGCTCGGTTGCTGTTCAACCTGGCCCTGCTCGTGGCGGACGTGTGCGTGGCGTGGACGGTCTTCACGGCCCTGCACACCGGCGCGGTCACGGTCACGGCGACCGCCTGGCTGGGCAGCTACAGCGCCCTGTTCGCCGCGGGCCTGCTCGACGTCGTGGCCGTGGCCGGGGTCATGGCCGCTGTCGAGGGCCGGCTGGACCGGCGCGAGCTCCTGCGAGACCTTGCGAAGGAGACGGTGCCCTCGGCGATGGCGACCACGGTGGCGCTGGTCGCGGTGTACGCGCTGACGCTGTCGGTGGCGGCGGCGCTACCGCTGGCGGGCCTGCTCGTCATCGTGCTGTTGAACCAGCGGGCGCACGGCAGGCTGCGCCAGCGTCACCTGAGTCTGGAGCGCCTCTACCGCTTCAGTCAGGTGGTGAGCCGGGCGGGCGAGGGCGACGAGGTCGTTCCCAGCATCCTGGCCCAGGCCAAACAGATGCTCCGCGCCGACAGCGCTGCCCTCACCCTGCTCGCCGCGCCCCCAGCGGGCGGCGCCGCCCGCGCCGTGCTGACCGCCGGGGACCGGCTCGAGCGCTCCGCACTCGTGGACCTCGAGCTGCCCGATTGGCTGCTGGACAGGCTGGTCACCGAGCCGCACCCGGTTGCCCTGCACGCGCGCAACACCGAGCTCCGGGTGCAGGACTTCCTGCGGTCCCACGGCTGCACGGAGGCTCTTGTCGCGCCCCTGCGCAGCGAGGAGGGCTTCATCGGGATCCTGCTCGTCGCCGACCGGATCGGTCACGTCCGCGGCTTCGACGACAGTGACGTGCCGCTGCTCGAGACCATCGCCAACCACGCCGGCGTCGCGCTGCACAGCAGCCGGCTGACGGATCAGCTTCGGCACGAGGCGCTGCACGACGCGCTGACCGGGCTGCCCAACCGGATCCTGCTGCACCGCGACCTCACCAGGGCCGTCGAGCAGATCCGGCGGGGCGAGCTGACCGGCTGCGCCGTGGGAATGATGGATCTCGACGGTTTCAGGGAGATCAACGACGCGCTCGGCCACCAGCGCGGGGACGAGCTGCTGCAGGAGGTGGCTGCCCGGTTGACCCGTGCGCTCGGCGGTGTCTGCTGCGCCCGGCTGGGTGGTGATGAATTCGCGTTCCTGCTCACCGCTCCGACCGCCCTGGTAGAGGCGCCGTCCCTCGCCCGGCACCTGCTGGAGGTGCTGGAACAGCCGATCGACCTGCACGGCCTGCGCGTCGAGGTGCGGGCCTCCCTCGGCCTGGCGTACGCACCGGAGCACGCCCAGGATGCCGTCTCGTTGCTCAAGCGGGCCGAGCTGGCGATGTACGACGCGAAGTCCTCGGGGAGCGGGATCCGGACCTTCGAGTCGCGGCTGGACACTCTCAGCCCCACCCGGCTGGGGCTGGTGGCGGAGCTGCGTCAGGCCCTGTCGCAGGGCGAGCTGCACCTGCACGTGCAGCCCAAGTCCAGCCTGGCCACGGGACGGGTGGTCGGGGTCGAGGCGCTGGTGCGGTGGCAGCACCCCACGCTCGGGAACGTGCCGCCGGACCAGTTCGTCCCCGTCGCCGAGCGCAGCGGGTTCATCCGCCCGTTGACGCTGCTGGTGCTGGAGCAGTCACTCCAGGCCTGCGCGTCGTGGCGCCGTGCCGGTCAGGACGTGGGTGTCGCCGTGAACCTGTCGGCCCGCAGCCTGACCGACCCGGCGCTGGTGCGCGACGTTGCCGAGGCCCTGGAGCGACACGACCTGCCGGCGCGGTTGCTGACCCTGGAGATCACCGAGGGCAGCGTCATGACCGACCCGGCCCGCGCCATGGAGCTGCTCCGCACGCTGCGGTCGATGGGCGTGCGGCTCTCCGTCGACGACTTCGGCACCGGCTACGCCTCGCTGTCCTACCTCAAGCGGCTGCCCGTCCACGAGGTCAAGATCGACCGCAGCTTCGTCACGCACATGGTCACCGATCCCGACGATGCGACGATCGTCCGCTCGATCATCGACCTGGCACGCAACCTGGGTCTGGACGTGGTGGCCGAGGGAGTCGAGGACGAAGCCGCCTGGCAGCAGCTGGCCCGACTGGGATGCACCTACGCCCAGGGCTACCACCTCGGTCGGCCGATGCCGGTGGCGCAGTTCCTGCCGTGGCTGACCCGGCCGCCCGCCGTAGGCTGAGCCGGTGAGCGACGCGCCGATCGGGGTCTTCGACTCCGGGGTCGGCGGGCTGACCGTCGCGCGTGCGCTGCTCGACCAGCTGCCCGGCGAGCCGATCCGCTACGTCGGCGACACCGCCCACGGCCCGTACGGTCCGCTGCCGATCGCCGAGGTGCGGCGGCACGCGCTGGCCGCCTGCGACGACCTCGTGCAGGAGGGGATCAAGATGCTCGTGATCGCCTGCAACAGCGCCTCGAGCGCCTGCCTGCGCGACGCCCGCGAGCGCTACGACATCCCCGTCGTCGAGGTGATCCAGCCGGCCGTACGCCGCGCCGTCGTCGCCACCCGCAACGGCCGGGTCGGCCTGCTCGCCACCGCCGTCACCGTCCAGAGCAGGGCGTACGACGATGCCTTCGCGGCTGCCCCGCAGGTGACGCTGACCAGCTCCGCGTGCCCGCGGTTCGTCGACTTCGTCGAGCGCGGCGTGACGACGGGGCGTCAGCTGCTGCAGCTGGCCACGCATTATCTCGACCCCGTGCTGCGGGCCGAGGTCGACACGCTCGTGCTGGGCTGCACGCACTACCCACTGCTGACCGGCATGATCAGTCTCGTGGTGGGCGACGGGGTGACCCTGGTGAGCAGCGCCGAGGAGACGGCCAAGGACGTCTACCGCGTGCTGGAGCAGACCGGGCTGGGCCGCGACCCGGAGGCGCCGCCGCCGGTGCACCGCTTCCTGGCGACCGGGGACCCGGAGCCGTTCGCCCGGCTCGGCCGCCGGTTCCTGGGCCCGGAGATCGGCTGGGTAGCCGGCCTGCAGGCCCGCGCGTGAGGCTCACCGTCCTCGGCTGCTCGGGCACCTTCCCCGGCCCCGACTCGCCCTGCTCGGGCTACCTGCTCGAACACGACGGCTACCGCCTGGTCGTCGATCTGGGTGCCGGCGCGCTCGGTCAACTGCAGCGCCACATCGGCCTGCTCGACGTGGACGCGGTCTACCTCAGCCATCTGCACACCGACCACTGCATCGACCTGGTGGCGTACTCCTACGCCCGCCGCTACCACCCCGGCGGTGCTGCACCGGCACTGCCGGTCTACGGGCCGGCCGGCACCGCCCGGCGGATCCTCGACAGCTACGAGACAGCACCCAGCCAGGGGCTCCAGGACGTCTACGACTTCCGCGAGGTCGCGCCCGGCACACACCGGCTCGGGCCGTTCACGATCCACGCGACACAGGTCAACCACCCGATCGAGTGCCACGGCCTGCGGATCGAGGCCGGCGGTCGCTCACTGGTCTACTCCGGCGACACCGGTGAGTGCGACGCGCTGGTGGCGCTCGCGCAGGACTGCGACCTGTTCCTGTGCGAGGCCAGCTGGACCCACACCGACGGCAACCCGCGCGGCATCCACCTGTCCGGACGGCAGGCCGGCGAGCATGCCTCCCGCGCCGGGGCGCGCCGGCTGCTGCTGACCCATCTGGTGGCCTGGACCGACCCGGAGACGGTCCTGGCCGAGGCGGCGCAGGCGTTTCCCGGTGCGGTCGCGCTGGCCCGCTGCGGCAGCTCGTACGACGTCTGACAGGCTCGCCGGGTGACCCGACACGATGGCCGCGCGCCCGACCAGCTCCGCACGGTGACCTTCACCCGTGGATGGCTCGACCACGCGGAGGGCTCGTGCCTGGTGGAGTTCGGGCGCACCCGGGTGCTGGTCGCCGCGAGCGCGCAGGTGGGGGTGCCGCGCTGGCGCAGGGGGTCGGGTCTGGGGTGGGTGACGGCGGAGTACGCGATGCTGCCGCGGGCCACCCACACCCGTAGCGACCGCGAGTCGGTCAAGGGCCGGTTGGGCGGCCGGACGCACGAGATCAGCCGGCTGGTCGGGCGCAGCCTGCGCGCGGCGGTCGACCTGTCGCTCCTCGGCGAGAACACCGTCGCGATCGACTGCGACGTGCTGCAGGCGGACGGCGGCACCCGCACGGCGGCCGTCACCGGCGCCTACCTCGCGCTGGCGGACGCCTGCGCCTTCCTGGACAAGCCACAGGCGCTGGTGCGCAGCGTGGCCGCGGTCAGCGTCGGCATCGTCGACGGCCGCCCGGCGCTCGACCTCGACTATCCGGAGGACGTCACGGCGGGCACCGACATGAACGTCGTGGCGACCGGCGACGGCGAGCTGATCGAGGTGCAGGGGACGGCGGAGGGCGCGCCGCTGCGCCGCGACGAGCTGGACGCGCTGCTCGACCTCGCCCTCGCCGGCGTCGCCGAGCTGTCGGCGCTGCAGGCCTCCGCGCTGGCGCAGCCGCTGGCGGCCCGCGCCGGCGATCCGCTGAAGCTGTGACGGGGACACGGGTGGTGCTGGCCACCGCGAACCCCGGCAAGCTCGAGGAGCTGCGGCGGCTGCTCGCCACGCAGGCGCCGGCGGTGCAGCTGCTGGGCCTGGGCGAGCTGCCGCCGTACACGCCGGGTCCCGAGACCGGCGCCACCTTCGCGGAGAACGCGCTGGCCAAGGCGGTGGAGGCGGTGCGGCACACCGGGCTGCCGGCGGTGGCCGACGACAGCGGGATCACCGTCGACGCGCTCAACGGGATGCCGGGCGTGCTGTCGGCGCGCTGGGCCGGCCGGCACGGCGACGACGCGGCGAACTGCGCGCTGCTGCTCGGTCAGGTCGCCGACGTGCCGGACGACCGGCGCGGCGCCGGCTTCGTCTGCGCCGCGGCCTGGGCGCTGCCCGACGGGCGCAGCGAGGTGGTGCTCGGCGAGGTGCGGGGCCGATTGCTGCGCGCACCGCGGGGCAGCGGCGGCTTCGGCTACGACCCGCTGTTCGTGCCGGAGGGGCTGACCCGGACCGCCGCCGAGCTGGCGCCGGAGGACAAGGACCGGATCAGCCACCGTGGGCGGGCGCTGCGCCTGCTCGTCCCGCGCCTGGTCGAGGTGCTCTCGTGAACGAGGTGTCGTGGTGAGTGCGGTGGAGGGGAACAGCGGGCTGCAGTCCGAGGTGCTCGAGGACCTCGTCGAGGCGCAGAACTACCGCCGCTGGCTGGTCGGCCTGGCACTGCCCTACCTCGGGGACGACCCGCTGGAGGTGGGCAGCGGGCTGGGCCACTACGCGGCGGACTGGGCCGCCGCGGGGGTGCCGCGGTGGACCGCCAGCGAGGCCGATCCCGGGCGGCTGGACGCGCTCCGGACCCGGTTCGCCGGGGATCCCGTCGTGCGGGTCCGCGAGCTGTCCGTGCCGATCACCGGGACCGCCGAGCACTCCGCGGTGGTGGCCTACAACGTCCTCGAGCACATCCCGGACGACGTCGGGGCGCTGCGCGGCTTCGCCGGGCTGCTGCGGCCGGGCGGCCGGGTGGTGCTCGTCGTGCCGGCCTTCCCGAGTGCGATGAGCAACTTCGACCGGGCGGTCGGGCACCAGCGGCGCTACCGCCGCCGGACCCTGCGGGCGGCCGCCGAGCAGGCGGGGCTGCAGGTCGAGGTGCTGCACCACGTGAACTCGATCGGTCTGCTGGCGTGGTACGTGCACATGCGTGTCATGGGCGCCCAGCCGCGCGCCGGCCTGTCGCTGCAGATCTTCGACAAGGTGTTCGTGCCCGTCCTGCGCCGGCTCGAGGCGCGGGTACCGCCGCCGGCCGGCCTGTCGCTGTTCCTCGTCGCCCGCGCGGGCTAGGAGCCGGTCGACGGGACGGTCCGCACCACCGCCAGGCAGCGCTCGGGGTTGCGCGGCTCGGCGCCCGCGTCGGTCTCCGGCGCGGCCGGGTCGAACAACACCGCCTTCGCGCCGAACCGCTCGATCGCGCCGGCCCGGTTGGTGACGTCGTCGATGCGGGCGAGCATGTCGCCGCGGGTGCCGAGCCGCTGGGTGTCCTGCAGCTGGTGGGCGAACACCACCCACACGCGCTGGCGGGCGAACCTGCCGGTCAGCAGGGCCGCCTCGTCGTTGCAGCGCCCGCCGACCTCCTCGGTCGTGGCGAACAGGATCACGCCGTCCCGACCCAGCCCAGTGAGTTCGGTGTAGAAGTCGAACGGCGCCTTGGCCGGGATGTCGACCAGCACCAGGTCGTCCGGCTGCTTGTCCTCCCTCAGCTGCTCCATCACCGGCCGCAGCTCGTTGCGCTGCAGCACGCTCCCCATCTGCGGCAGCGAGACGGCCGCCATCGGGGCGGCGACCAGCGTCAGCGCGGCCGCCCCCAGCATCAGCGACCGTCCGCGGTCCAGCCTCGGTGGCACGGCGGCCGCCAGTGCGATGCCGGCCAGCGGCACGATCCACAGCGCCAGCCGGCTGGCGAACGGGTAGACGCCGGCCGCGGCCACGACGACCGCCACGAGCACGCCCGCGGCCGTCAACCGCCCGGCGCGGGGGGCGGTCCGGGCGATGCGCCAGGCTCCGACCGCCAGCAGCCCCAGCGCCACCGGCCAGACGGCCAGCTCGAGCGGGTCGCGGGTCAGCGCGACGGCCCGGCGCAGCAGCCAGGTCGGCAGGTCGGCCGTGCTGTCGGGGAAGGTGTCCTTCCAGAAGGTGGACAGGATCTCGCTGTTCCGCAGCCGGTCCAGCACCAGGACGTACGAGATGCCCAGCGAGACGACCCAGCCGCCGAGCAGGCCGGCCGTACGGAGCGCGCGGGCCAGGCCGTCCCGGCGCAGCGCCTCGAGGACGAGCAGCACGCTGAGGCCGGTCAGCACGAAGGCGGCGGCGAAGGAGGCCCACACCGCCACCACGGCGGCGACCGCGAGCGGCCGGACGTCCTGCGTCGCGCGGACCGCCAGCAGGATCAGGCCGAGCACCACCGCGACGTCCAGGGAGTACGGCTTGACCTCGTTGGAGAAGTACAGCAGCGTCGGCGACAGGACCGTGAGGGCGACGGCGAGCGGGACGAGCCCGTCCGGCAGCAGCCGCCGGGCCAGCCGCCAGGTCAGGACGAGCGAGGCCAGCCCGGCCAGCAGCGAGACCAGGCGCAACTGCCGTTCACCGTCGCCGAACAGGTCCAGCGACAGCCGGGTCGACCACAGCCAGAGCACCGGGGCGGCCTGGCCGCCCTGCAGCGGCTCGGCGACCAGGGCGAGATAGTCGCGGCTCACCAGGCTGCGGGCGATCAGCGCCTCGTCCAGCCACAGCGAGCGGGCGCCGTCCCACTGGCGCAGCCGCATCCAGGCGCCCAGCGCCAGCAGCAGGACCGGTACCCAGCTCACCCAGGCGCGGCGCAGCGCGGCGGGGACGGGCGGCTGTGGCCTGGCGTGCCGGCCGCGCAGCCCCCGGGTGGTGCGCGGCGGCCGGGCGAGCCCGCCCGGCGCCGCCGTCGTGGTCAGCCGCCGGCGGGGGTGCGTCGCAGCTCGCGCCCCCGCACCCGCTCACGGGTCAGGATCCACAGCGCCTCGACGCCGTCCTTCCAGGTCAGCTTCTTGCCCTCCTCGCGGCTGCGCGCCTTGTAGGAGATCGGCACTTCGTAGGGCCGGTAGCCGCGCACCAGCAGCTTGCCGGTGACTTCGGCCTCCATGCCGAAGCCGGCGCTGGTGATGTCCAGCTCGCGGTAGAGGTCCAGCGGCAGCAGCTTGAAGCAGGTCTCCAGGTCGCTGATCCAGCAGTCGTAGACGACGTTGGCGAACATCGTCACGCCCTTGTTGCCCAGGACGTACCAGAAGCTGTACGCGGTGTGGCTGCCGAAGGTGCGGGTGCCGTAGACGACGACTGCCTCGCCGGCCAGGACGGGCGCGAGCAGCAGCGGGATCTCCTCCGGTGCGTACTCGAGGTCGGCGTCACAGATGATCATGTAGTCACCGGTGGCGGACTGTGCGGCGGTACGGATCGCCGCCCCCTTGCCCCGGTTGACCGGGTGGTGCACGATCTTCGCGCGCGGGTCGTCCACGGCGTCGAGCAGCGCGGCGGTCGCGTCCGCGCTGCCGTCGTTGACGATCACGATCTCGACCTCGCACGGGTAGTCGACGTCGAGGACCCGCTTCAGGGCGGTCGTCAGTGTGGCGGCTTCGTTGTAGACCGGGACGAGAACGGACAGCTTCATCCCCGGAACGCTACCGAACCAGCTCCGGATGCTCGCGGAACCAGGCCAGGGTTCGCTCGAGCCCCTCTTCGTACCCGACCCGGGGCTCCCAGCCGAGCTCGGTGCGGGCCAGCGTGATGTCGGGCTGGCGGACCGTCGGGTCGTCGGTCGGCCTCGGAATGAACACGATCTCGCTCTCGCTGTTCGTGAGCTTCTTGATCGTCTGCGCGAGGTGCAGCACCGAGGTCTCGTGCGGGTTGCCGATGTTGACCGGGCCGGGGAGGTCGCTGCGCAGCAGCTCGAGGATCCCGGCGATGAGGTCGTCGACGTAGATGATCGAGCGGGTCTGGCTGCCATCGCCGGCGACGGTGATCGGCTTGCCGGTCAGGGCCTGGCTGGCGAAGGCCGGGATCGCGCGGCCGTCGTGGGGGCGCATGCGGGGGCCGTGGGTGTTGTGCGCCCACAGACCGCCGGCCCAGAAGTTCTCCCGGCCGGGGACGACGAAGTCGTAGACCAGCGGCGTGGCCGGCACCTCGGTGATCTCGCGGACCTGAGCCCACACCAGGTCGCCGGTACGACCGGCGTTCAGCTCCTGCTGCACGCCGGTGTGCCAGTCCAGCGGCGACCACGGGTCGACGACGCACAGGGTCAGGCACCAGAAGGGGTAGCGTCGGTCCCCGCTCTTTCGCGTGAGCGTGCTCTCGTAGCGGCCCACGCTCGCCATCAGGCCGAAGCGGCTGAAGGCCACCACGAGGTCGTCCTTCAACGCCTCGCTGGTGGTGGAGAAGTCGTGCCGTCGACCCTCGGCGAAGGTGTCTCCGGAATGCACGCCGTCGCCCTCGCGGTAGCCCTCGATCACGTGGCCGAGGCGGCGCAGCGGCAGCCCGAGGACCCAGCCAGGGAGCCGCTTCGGGCCCTCGCCGAAGCCGAGGTGGTCCAGGAGCCGCAAGAGCATCGAGGAGTGCAGGACCATGTGCGCCGCGCGAGCCTCGCTGGCGGGCGCGCGGACGGCGTGCAGCCCGAGGTCGCGTTCGACGATCTTCTGCGCACGGTCGAGCGTGTCGACGTCGCACGAGACGTCGACGAAGGCTGACGTGCCGGGCTTGTCGTAGCGGCAGCCCTCGGCGACGTAGAGCCCGAGGAACCACAGCAGCTCGTCCGTGATGACCACGAACCGGGGAAGGGCGGTGCTCTTGCCGGAGGTCCACGGCCGGAGCTCGGCAGTCGTGGGCACGGTGAGGCCACAGGCCTGCAGTGCTCCGAGCGGGACGGCTCCCGTGGCGGCCCAGCGCGTCAGCGATCCCCATGCGCTCTGCCGCTGCGGCCCGGTCAGGGACCGGCCGTGTCGGGTCAGGTAGGCCGCCAGCAGCTCCGAGCGGTGCTGCTCGACGACCTCGCGCAGGGACGGATCGACGACCCCGACGGTCCACGGATCGAGGTCGGCGACGACGTCCAGCAGGTCGACCACCGGACGATCCCGCTCGGGCACGCCGACCTTCGCAGCGAGGGCGACGTGATCGCCGACGGCGAGCTGGGTCACCGGTCGGGCCGCCGGCGCGCCGTCCGTCCCGCGGACGAACAGGCTGTGATCACCGGTGACCCGCAAGGTCCTGCCGTAGCGCGTGCGCACCTCGAAGCAGCGCTGGTCGGTCGGGTGCGCGACGAACCAGTCCGTGTCGGACGCCGAGACCCGACTGTCGGCGTCGAACGCCGGGACAGACCAGCCGGGCAGCGGCACCGAGCCCGCGCTGGTCAGCCCGAGCCGTTCGGCGAGCTCCCCTGCCGTCGTGCGGTGCAGCTGGACGCCGTCGTCGTACAGGACCTGCTCTGATGCCAGGACGGAGTTGAAGATCCGCACGATCGCGGTGTCGACGTCGTGCGTGCGGCGGTAGGCCATCGTGAGCGCCTCCGCGAAGCGCTTCGCCTCGTCGTACACCCCGCGCGGACCCACCGGGTTGACGTGCCCCCAATAGGTCTCCGGCTGCGGGTGGACCTGCGGGTCGCCGTAGGTCTCGCTGGTGGAGGCCAGCAGGAAGCGGGCGCCCTTCTCCTTGGCCAGCCCGAGCGCATGCAGGGTGCCCAGCGAGCCGACCTTCATCGTCTCGATCGGCAGCTCGAGGTAGTCGATCGGCGAGGCCGGGCTGGCGAAGTGCAGCACCTGGTCCACCGGGCCGGGGATGTGGATGTACTCGGTGACGTCGGTCTTGATCAGGCGGAAGCCGTCGTGCTCCATCAGGTGCTCGACGTTGGCCGGTGTCCCGGTCAGGAAGTTGTCGAGCGCGATCACCTCGTGCCCGTCGCCGAGCAGCGTCTCGCACAGGTGAGAGCCCAGGAAGCCGGCGCCGCCGGTGACCACCGTCCGTGTCATGGGGCGACCCTACTGAGCAGGTCCGACCGTGGGCGTGGCGCGTCTTGGTGCGGGTGGGGGGATTCGAACCCCCACGCCCTTTCGGACACCGGGACCTAAACCCGGCGCGTCTCGCCGTTCCGCCACACCCGCGTGGCGAGAGCGTACGACGACCTCCCGCCCGTCCCCTTGATGATCAAGGTGCCGTCAGTGCCCGCGCATGCGGAACGGCGGCACCAAGATCGTGCAGCCTGCACCAGTCGGCGGCCGGCCGTGCTGATCTTGGTGCCGCGAGCGCCTGCTCCCTGCGCAGCGGCGGCCCCGAGATCGGCACCCGCCTCCAGCCCCTTGTTGGCAGCACCCGCAGATGCGGCGATAGGATGGCGATCATGCCGCAGTTGAGGATGCGCGAGGTCGCCACCCTGCTCGGCGTCAGCGACGACACCGTCCGTCGCTGGGCCGAGAGCGGCCGGCTGGCCACGACGCAGGATGCCACCGGCCGGCAGGTCGCCGAGGGCGCCGACGTGGCGGCGCTCGCCCAGTCGCTGGCCGACGAACCCGGCCCCCTGCGCACCTCGGCCCGCAACCGGCTGCCGGGCATCGTCACGCGGGTCGTCCGGGACGGCGTCATGGCGCAGGTCGAGTTGCAGGCCGGGCCGCACCGGCTGGTGTCGCTGATGAGCCGGGAGGCGGCCGACGAGCTCGGGCTCGAGGTGGGCGTGCTGGCCGAGGCGTCGGTCAAGGCGACCACCGTCGTCGTCGCGCTTCCGCCGCCGTGAAGGCCCTGGCGGCCGCTGCGCTCCTCGTGCTGCTCGCCGGCTGCGGCTCCGCGCAAGGCTCGACCGCCGCCGACCCGCTGCTGGTCGCGGCCGCCGCCGACCTTCTGCCCGCCTTCCGCGAGCTCGGCGAACGCTACACCGAGCAGACCGGGCGGCCGGTCACCTTCACCTTCGGGTCGTCGGGACAGCTGGCCCAGCAGCTGGCCAACGGCGCGCCCTACGAGCTGTTCGCGTCTGCCGACGTCCGCTACGTCGACCAGGTCCTGGCGGCCGGCCGGGGCGAGGCCTCCACCAAGGCCGAGTACGCCCTCGGGCGGCTCGCCGTCTGGTCGCGGGACGCGCCGGTCGCGCTCGACCAGCTCGCCGAGCCGCGCTTCGGCCGTATCGCCCTCGCGAACCCTGAGCATGCCCCCTACGGCCGGGCCGCCGAGCAGGCGCTGCGCAGCGCCGGCGCACTCGACCCGGACCGTCTGGTCTTCGGCGAGAACGTCACCGACACGCTCCGGCTGGCGACCTCCGGCAACGCCGACGTCGCGGTCGTCGCGCTCTCGGTGGCCCGGACGGCCGGTGGTCACGTCACGCCGGTGCCGGCCGCGGCGCACGAGCCGCTGCGGCAGGCCCTGGTCGTCACCGGCCGGCCCGATGCCGCCGCCCCCTTCGCCGAGCTGGTGACGAGTCACGAGGGACGCGCCGTCCTCGCCCGGCACGGCTTCGCGCCGCCGCAGGGATCCTGACCGGTGGACTGGTTCCCGCTGCTGCTGTCACTGCGCGTGGCGGCGTTCGCGACGCTGATCGCGGCGGTCCTCGGCATAGGCGGGGCCTATCTGCTCGCCAAGGGCCGTTTCCCCGGCCGCGGCCTGCTCGAGGCGGTGGCCAGCCTGCCGATCGTGCTGCCGCCGACCGTCCTCGGCTACTACCTGCTCGTCACCCTCGGAGCCCAGAGCCCGCTCGGCCGGGCCTGGGAGGCGGCGATCGGCAGCCCGCTGGTCTTCAGCGTCAGCGGCGCCGTCGTGGCCGCGTCGATCTCCGCGCTGCCCTTCTGCCTGCGCACCGCCCGCGCGGCCATCGAGCAGGTCGACCCACGGGTCGAGGCCGCCGCCCGTGCGATGGGCCTGCCGGAGTGGCGGGTAGCGCTGCAGGTCACCCTGCCGCTCGCGCGCCGCGGGGTCGTGGCGGGTGTCGCGCTGGGCTTCGCCCGGGCTCTTGGCGACTTCGGCGCCACGGTGATGGTCGCTGGCGACATCCCGGGCCGCACCCAGACCATGCCGATCGCCGTCTACGACGCGGTGCAGGCCGGCGACGACGCGCGCGCCGGCACCCTCGCGCTGATCCTCGCGCTCGTGGCGATCGCCCTCCTGCTGCTGGTCAACCGCTTCTCCCGGGTCGGCGTGTGACCGCCGTCGTCGAGGTCGACGCCGTGCTGCGGGCGGGTGAGTTCACCGTCGAAGCGGACTTCGTCCTCCTCCCCGAACACGGCCCGGTGACCGCGCTGTTCGGCCCGTCCGGCGCGGGCAAGTCGCTCACGCTCGCCCTGCTCGCCGGGCTGCTGCGGCCCGACAGCGGCCGGGTCGCCCTCGCCGGCCGCCCTGTCGCCGACGCGGCGACCGGTCTGCACGTCCGCACCCAGGACCGCCGCGTCGGCATGGTCTTCCAGGAGGCGCTGCTGCTGCCGCACCGCACCGCCGCCGACAACGTCGCCCTGGCGGTCCGGTCCGGCTCCCGCAGCGAGCGGCGTACGAGGGCGTTGTCCGAGCTGGACCGGGTCGGAGCCGCTGAGCTGGCCGACGCCGCTCCGCGCACCCTGTCCGGCGGCGAGCGTCAGCGGGTGGCGCTCGCACGGGCGCTGGCCGCAGACCCCCAGCTGCTGCTGCTGGACGAGCCGCTGTCGGCGCTGGACGCGCCGACGCGGGTGCGGCTGCGCACCCTGCTGCGCGACACGGTCACCGAGCGGGGCCTGCAGACGCTGCTGGTCAGCCACGACCTGGACGAGGTGCGCGCGCTGGCCGACAGCGTCGTGCTCTTCGAGCCCGGCCGGACCCTCGGCCTCCACCCCGTCGCTGATCTTTCGCAGATGGCCGGCGACACGTCGGCCGGCAGCACCATCCGCGGAAGATCACCGCGGGTCGCGCGTGTCCAGAGCGGCCCAGGTGCAGAACACCAGGCCCGTCCCGAAGAGCCGCATCAATGAGGACTACCTGCTCCGCGCGCCGGTCTTCGCCCCGATGTCACCTACGCCCGTCGTACGCGCAGCCTTGCGGCAGCGTCATCCGCAAGGACATGCTCCGCCACCTGTGTCGTCCGCATGCGAGGCGCAGCGCCTGGGCGGCAGGGTGATCTGACCGTCCACGAAGTCGAGGCCGGTCAGCACGAGGAAGTAGGCGTCGGTGACGGTGCGCCCGAGCGCCTGCGCGGGAAAGCCTGCGGGGTCCAGCGTGACGGCGCCTGCTCCTCCCAGTGCACGCAGGGACCGGTAGTCGGTGGCCCACTTCGCCAGTCCGGTGCCGGCGTGCCCGTACTCGACGAAGCTGCCGGCGAACTCGACCGGCGCCGTCGCGACTCCCGTGAAGGTGTAGCGCTCGCCGCCGTCGAAGGACCAGCCCGCGTCCAGTGCCACAGCAGGCGCACCGCTCCCCGTCGACGGGACGACCTCGTCGCTCCACAGGTCGAGCGCCACGTGACCGTCGCGGGCAGGCACGCCGTACTCGCGCAGCAGCTCACGTCGGGGCTCGTCGGGCACCAGGGTGTCCCACTTGAAGAAGGTGAGCTGCTTGCCGTGGTCAGCCAGGTGCGCCGGTGGTTCGACGAAGGTCCAGAAAGACGCGTAGTCCAGGCCCTCTACCGGCCCGTGCAGCCCCTCGCCCTGCACGCAGTCGAACACCTCGAGGCCGAGGACCGCCTCGAGCCGCGGGTCCGGGGGCAGCAGCGCCGCGACGCTCGGCGGGAGCGTCGGCGAGAAGCCGGCGGGCAGGTGCGGCTGCAGCGTCGCCCTGTCCACGGGGATGAGCGCCACGACGCCTCGACAATCGGTCAACCCCCACTCCAGGGTCCGGCCCGGCTGGCCGCCGGCCGCCGACGCGGGCGCGCTGAGGGCCACGGCGGCGACCGACGCCACCAGCGTGTGGATGACTCTGGTCCTGCCTCGCATGACGCCCCCTCTGACTGCTTGTCGGCACAGGGTGCAGGACGGCGCTGACAACTCGCTGACAACGCGCGGTCAGCAGCGGGCGCTCGGGCGGTGCGGTCGCTGGACGCGTGGCAGTACGCGCGACACCATGCGGACGTGGAGCAGGGACGGTCACCGCGCCGGTCGCCGTCCTTCCCCGCGCCCCCCGGTTGCTGGGACGCGTCGTGGCCGGCGTGAGCTTCGGCATCCTCGGCGACCTCGACGTGAGAGACGACCACGGGCGACCGGTGCCGATCCCCGGCTCTCGGCAGCGCGCCGCTCTCAGCGCCTTGCTGTGGCACGGCGGCACGAGCGTGAGCGCGATGCGGCTGGTGCAGCTGGTCTGGGGCACCGACGGCCCGGCGGACCCGAAGGCAGCGCTGCACACCTGCATGTCGCGGCTGCGCAGAGCGCTGCCCGAGCCGGATCGGCTGCAGCACAGCAGCGCGGGGTACCGGCTCGACCTGGACGGCGCCGAGCTGGACCTGGTCCGCTTCCGCGCGCTCGTGCAGGCTGCCGACCAGCGACGGGCACGGGGGGAGCACGCCGTGGCGGCGACCCAGCTGCGCGAGGCGCTGTCGTTGTGGCGCGGGCAGGCCTTCGCCGGGCTCGACGGCTTCCTGGCTGCACGTGGCGGGCTGGCGCAGGAGCGGCTGGACGCCTGCGAGCAGCGCATCGAGTGTGAGCTGCAGCTGGGCCGGCACGCCGAGATGCTCGCCGACCTCCGTCAGCTGGTGGTCGACCACCCCGGTCGTGAGCGACTGCACGGCCTGCTCATGCTGGCCCTCTACCGGTCGGCCCGCCAGAGCGATGCGCTCGAGGCGTACCGCACGGCTCGCGACGTGCTCCTCGAGCAGCTGGGAGTCGAGCCGGGCCCGGCGCTGCGTGAGCTGCACGCGCGCTTGCTGCGGCAGGACGCTGCCCTCGTCGGCAGCGCCCCAGAGGTGCAAGCGGCGGGGAACCTCCCGCACCCGCCGACCAGCCTCGTCGGCCGGGACGAAGCCGTCGTCGCTCTTCGCCGACTGGTCATGACGGCCCGCCTGGTGACGCTCGTGGGGCCGGGAGGGACCGGGAAGACGCGGCTCGCGGTCGAGCTCGCGCGGGCCCTGGAGGACGACCATCCTGACGGTACGTGGTTCGTCGAGCTCGCTCCGGTCGCCACTGCCGGGCTGGTCCCGCGGCAGGTCGCCGACTCCCTGGGGCTGGCCCTCGAACCCGACCGAGCCGTTCTCCCTCCCCTGGTCGAGCACTGCCGCCGGCGCGCGCTGCTGCTGGTTCTCGACAACGCCGAGCACCTGCTGGATGCCACCGCCCACCTCGTCGTGGCCCTGCAGCGGGAGTGCCCGCAGCTACGGGTGCTCGTGACCAGTCGCGAGTCGCTGGCATGCGACGGCGAGCACCTGTGGGAGGTACCGACGCTCGAGGTGCCCGGACCGTCGACGCCGGACTGCGGGCGGGACATGACCCGGTACAGCGCAGTCGAGCTGTTCCGCCAGCGCGCGACGGCGGTCGCCCCGCGGTTCGAGCTGACGCCGGCGAACCGCGAGGCGGTCGCCTGCATCTGCCAGCGCCTCGACGGCCTGCCGCTGGCGATCGAGCTGGCCGCGGCCCGGGTCTCGACGACGAGCTGCGCCCAGATCGCCGACCAGCTCGCGACGCCGGGCAGCATGCTCGAGGCCGTGCGCCGTGGCGGCAGCCCGCGCCACCGCACGCTGCGCGCGACCCTGGACTGGAGCTACGACCTGCTCGCCGAGTCCGAGCGCCACGCCCTGCGTCACCTCGCCGTCTTCGTCAGCGGCTTCTCGCCGGTGGACGCGCAGGCCGTCACTGGCGCGCACCCGGCGTCTGGCGTCGGACCCCTGTTGCAACGCTTGCGCAGCACCTCGCTGCTCGTCGCCGACGAGGTCGAGGACGAGCGCTATCGGATGCTCGAACCGGTGCGCCAGTACGGGATGCAGCGCCTTGCCGAGGCAGGGGAGACCGACGCCGCCCGCGCGGCACACGCCGCACGGCAGTGCAGCATCGCCACCTCGACCGAGCCGGTGCTGCGCAACGACCCGCCGCGCGGGCCAGCCGTCTCCGCCGAGCTCGAGCGCGGGCACGGCGACCTGCGAGCCGCCCTGGACTGGGCGGTCAGCGGCAGCCACGTCGACACCGCACTCACCCTTGCCGGAAATCTGTGGATCTTCTGGTGGTCCTCAGGACACATGATCGAGGGCATCGAGCGGTTGACGGCCGTGCTCGCCCTGCCCGGAGGACAGCAGGCGCCGCGAGCACGTGCGGCGACCGGTCTTGCGTTTCTGGCCAGCCAGGACTTCCGGTGGACCGTCGCCCGGACGTACGCCCAGGTGGCCCTGGACGCCTTCGTCGTTGACGAGCTGCGCGCATCGTCCGCGCACCACGCCTACGCCTTGTTCGTGCAGGCCGAGGTGCTGACGCACGACCGCCGGTTCGACGCGGCGTCCCGCGCAGTCGAGGGCGGGCTGGCCGTCGTGCAGGCGACCGACGACGGCTGGGGGTATGCGTTCGGCTCCTGGGTGCGCGCGAACCTGGCCTTCGAGCAGGGGGACCTCGATCGGGCGCACGCCGGGCACAGCGAGATGCTCGCGGCGATGCGAGCGATCGGGCTCCCCGTGGCGATGGTCGCCGCGCTGCACAGCCTCGGGACGCTCGAGCTCGCGCGGGGCCGGTATGCCGAGGCGCGAAGGCATCTGGACGAGGCCGTGGAGCTGCGTCGGCAGAGCGGCGCCGACCGGCTGGGCCGCTACCACGGGAGCACCGCCTCGGAGCTGCGGGACCTCGCCGTGGCGGCGCTCGCGCAGGACGACCGGGCAGCCGCCCGGCGGTACGCCGAGGACGGGGCCGCCGCCGCCCGCCCGTACCGCGACCACGAGATCCTCGCGGCATGTCTGGCGGTGCTCGACGCGCTCGGCGAGTAGCCGTCGGTCGGGCAGCGCCGACGCGGGGGGCCATCAGCCGATCCTGTCAGCGCACCGCGCCGACGAGCGGCACAGGGGGCCGCAGGTCGCCGTGGTCGTCCAGGCCCGCCGCCCGGCGCAGGGACCGCCCGCCGGTGAACAGCAGGACCGCGACGAAGGCTGCGGCGTTCACCAGCACGATCGTCGTCCCGGACGGGATGGCCAGCTGGAACGACAGATACATCCCGACGGCGCCGGCGGCCGCGCCCAACCCGGTCGAGAGCCACAGCATCCGGCTGAAGGAGTTCGACAGCATCCGCGCGACGACGGCCGGGATGACCAGCGTGGCCGCGACCAGCGTCACGCCGATGATCTTCAGTGTCGCGAGGATCGACACCGACAGCACGAGCATCAGCAGCGCGTCCATCCGGCGGACCGGGACACCGGAGACGTCGGCGACCTCGGGGTCGAAGGTGGAGAACAGGAACGCCCGGTAGAGCACGGTGAACACCCCGGCCGCGAACAGCAGAGCCCCGCCGAGCAGCAGCAGGTCCGAGCTCGAGACACCGTTGATGCTGCCGAACAGCAGCGCGTCGAAGACCGGCCCCTTGGTGCCGAACCGGGTGAGCAGCGCCACACCGAGGGCGAAGGATGCCGTGGTGACGACGCCGATCGCGGCGTCCGCTCCGATTCGACGGGTGCGGGTGACGGCGTTGATGGCCAGCGCCGAGGCCAGCCCCCACGCGCCGGCGCCGAGCACGACCGGCAGGCCGAGCAGCGGAGCGGCCGCGTAGCCGCCGAAGATCGCGTGCGACAGGCCGTGGCCGATGTAGCTCATCCCGCGCAGGGTCACGTAGACGCCGATCAGGCCGCACAGCGCGCCGGCCAGAACCGCGGCGACCAGGCCCTTCTGGAAGAAGACGTAGTGAAACGGGTCGAGCACCGTCTGCCACAAGGTCATCCAGCCACCAGGCGTACGGGGGCGCCGCCGTCGACGACGACCGGCATCCCCAGGTGCTGGAGCACCTCCATGCGCGCGCCGAACGTCTGCTCGAGGACGTTCGGGACGATGACGTCCGCCGGTGCCCCGGCGGCGATCACCGTGTGGTTGAGGGCGACGAGATTCGGCAGGTGGGCGGCCATCCCGTTGAGGTCGTGGGTGGTCAGCACGATGGCCAGGCCGTCCTGGTGCAGCTCGTCGAGCAGGTGCAGCACTTCGTGGCGGGTGGCGATGTCGACGCCGGACGTGGGCTCGTCCAGAAGAAGCAGTTGCGGGCGGCGCAGCAGGGCGCGGGCCAGGAACATCCGCTGCTGCTGGCCGCCGGACAGCTCCCGGATGTGCCGATTGGCCAACCCGCCGATGCCGAGCCGGTCCAGAACTTCTGCCACCTCGCGCTTCTCGGCCGGCGTCACCCACGGAAGCAGACGGCTGCTGGCCCGTGACATCAGCACACACTCCGCGACCGTGACCGGGAAGCTCCAGTTCACGGTCTCGAGCTGAGGGACGTACGACACGGCGGTGCCGGGCCGGCGGGTGACCGACCCGCGCTGTGGCCGTGCCGTGCCGAGCAGCAGCTTCAGCAGTGAGGTCTTGCCCGAGCCGGACGGGCCGACGATCCCGGTGAACTCACGGTCCTGCACGGTGTAGCTCACGTGGGACAGCACCGGCGCGCTGTCGTAGCCGAAGCTCGCGCCGGCGATCTCGACGAGCGGCCCGGCGAGCCGCGGGCCCGTCATTGCGGCGGGCCCGTCACTGCGGGTACCGCGCCGCGTCGACGGTCACGTCGCTCACGTCCAGCGCCTCGAGGTTGCTCGTCGTACCGCCCAGGCCCTTGATCATCGTGACGTAGTCGTAGCGCATCAGGCCCAGCCATGAGTGCTCCGGGTCCCCGGGTTCCCCTGGCAGGTCGTCGTCTCGCAGGGTGTCCTCGTAGCGCGCGCCGGTCTCCGCGGCGATCTGCTCGAGAACCTTGGAGGGGAAGACCTCCGAGCCGAAGATGACCGGCACCTTGCGTTCGCGGACCTGGTCGATGATCCGGGCGATCTCCTTGGGCTGCGGGTCCTCGAAGTTCGACGGCTGCACCGCGCCGATGACCTCCCAGCCGTAGGTCTTGGCGAAGTAGGCGTAGGCATCGTGGTAGGTCAGCAGCTGCTTCCTGCCTGGCGGCAGGGTGGCCGAGTCCGCTTTCAGCGCATCCGAAAGGGCCGTGGCCCGCGCGACGAAGGCGGCGGCGTTCCGGCGGTAGGCCGAGGCGTTGTCGGGATCGCGTTCGGCGAGCGTGTCGCGGACCACCTCGGCGTACTTCGCGGCGTAGGTCGGGTCGGTCCACAGGTGCGGGTTGGGCTTGCCGTTCTCTTTCGGGAAGGAGAAGTCGTAGAGATGGTCGGCCTCCGGCAGAACTGCGTCGCCGAGCGCGACGATCACCGCCTCGGCCGGGGCGTTCGCCCGGGCCAGCTCCAGCGTCGGCTCCTCGAGCTGCAGCCCGTTGACGAACACGACGTCGGCCTGCGACATGACGCGGGACACCTGCGGCGGCGGCTCGAAGGTGTGGCTGTTCGTACCCTCCGGCACCACGCCCTCGATCCGGGCGAGGTCGCCGGCGACGTTCGCCACGATGGAGGTGATCGGCGCGACGGTGGAGACGATCGTCAGCCGGTCGTCCGTGGCCGGAGCGCCGGCGGACGTGCCGGCGGACATGCCGCAGCCGGTCAGGACGGCGGCGGCGAGAGCGCCCGGCAGGACGGTGCGCAGCAGGGTCAGGTGCACCACGCCAGGCTACCGGCCATCCCGCATTGTTGCCAGTTGATTGCAACAGCGCATGAGATGCAGCACCGCTGGATCGCCGGCAGCAGCGTCGCGCCGAGCGGGTGGGAGGGCCTGGCGGACGCCGCACCACGGTTCCTGTGCCGCCGGTGCGGGCACGCCCTCCGGCAGGAACCAGACGCAGACGACGCCCCAGAGCGGTATCGAGGGAGTAGGCAGTGGCGAACGACAGCAGCGGCGGACCGGGCGCGCCCGATCCCGAGGTTCTCGCGGGCGCGATCGAGGACACCCGTGAGGAGCTGGCGGAGACGCTGGACGCCATCGCGGACAAGGTCAGCCCGAAGCGGGTCGCCACGCGTACCAGGAAGAAGGTGGCTGAGGCGGTCAGGGACGGTGCCAACGACGCGGTGGAGAGCGTGCAGGACAGCGCGGCTGTGGCCGCCGACGCGGTCAGGAGCGGTGTCGCCCAGGCCAGGGGCGCGGTGGCCGGTGCGGGTGCGGGCGCAGCCGTGGGGTTCGCCGAGCCGACCGGCTCCGCGAGTCACCCGCCGCCCCCGTCTGCCGCACCCGCGCCCTCGCGGCTGCCGGTCCTGGTCGGTGCGGGCGCCGCCGCTCTCGTGCTGCTGCTCATGCTGAGACGCCGCAGGCGCTGACGGCCCGAGCGGGGGGCCTGCCCGGTCATGGGACCAGGCCTGCTGTCGGGTGGGTTACACCACAGGTCAAGAATCGGGAAAAGGTGACCTGTGGTGTACAGCCGCTGAACGGCACATGCCGATGCGGGTGCAGAAGGTGGTGGTTCTTCAGCTCATCTTCAGGAACACCTGCCACCGTGTGGTGCATGGCGAGCGAGGACAAGCGGCTGGTGGCGGTCATCTGTGAGAACGACGCCCGGCTGGCGGCCGCGATGGTCCACAACGTCGGCGACATCTACGGCCTCGGGATCGGCGCCGTGGTCACGTCGGGCAGGGCGGTGCTGAGCGCGGCCGAGGCCCTCCAGCCCGACCTCGTCGTGGTTCAGCTGGCCGTGTGCGGCACCCTCGGGTTGCGCGTCATCGGCGAGCTGCACCGCGTCGCCCCCGCCTGCGCGGTGGTGGTCGTGACACCCCCGGAGTTCGGCGGCCTGCGGCTGGACGCGGTCGCCGCCGGCGCCCTCAGCCTGGTCGTGGCGTCCGACCTGCGCCCGCTGCAGTGCAGCGTCGAGCGGCTCATGAAGCTGCACGGCGAGGAGGACTGTCCGAGCTGCGTCTTTCGCGCCCGCAAGATCTACTGGCAGACGGCACAGTGATGCTCCAGCCGCCGCGGTCACGGGTCACGTGATGCAGATCTCCGGTACCGATTTTCCTCGTTCTTGACCTGTCCCCGGGGGCCGGCTTTTACGCTCGTGTCATGAGCAACGCGGGGCTGCTGACAGTCGGCCAGGTGATGAAGCAGACGGGGCTGTCCCGCAAGGCCCTGCGGCTGTACGAGCAGGCTGAGCTCGTGGTGCCGGTGACCCGGACCGATGCCGGCTACCGACTGTACGAGCCGGCCGCCCTGCCGCGGTTGGACCTGATCCGCCGGGCCCGGGCGCTGGACGTGAGCATCAGCGAACTCGGCGAGCTGCTGGACATCGCCGAGGGCCGCAGTGACCACGCTGAGGAGAACCTGCTGTCCATCGTGACGCAGAAGCTGCAGGAGACCGCAACCCGCATCGCCGAGCTGCGGGCCCTGGAGCAGCTGCTGGTCAACGTCCAGGATCGCCTGGCACACCCGGCCCCGGCGGCCGTTGAGCCGGTGTACCGCTGCGGTTCGCTGCTGTGCACCTGTCCGGTACACGGAACGAGCAGGAGAGGAGGTGAAAAGATGACGTCGATCGAGAAGGACGAGCAGAACACCGCGACTGCGAGTGGCTGCGGCTGTGGCTGCGCTACCGACACCGCGGGTGGCGAGAAGGCCGCGACTGCGAGTGGCTGTGGTTGTGGTTGCGCTACCGACACCGAGGCCGGCAACAAGGCGACCCAGCCGACCAAGGACGGTAGCTGCGGCTGCGGCTGCGGTAACTGACGGGCGAGCGGGCGGCCGGCCGGCCTTTTTCGAGGCCGGCCGGCCGCCGCGCGGCGCGCCGTCACCCGTGCGGCCGGTGCCGCAGGAGCTGCGCCTGAAGGGCCGACACCAGCGCGTTGACCACCAGGCTGAAAAGCCCCGCCACCAGAATGAGGCCGTACCCCCGGGCGAACTGGTAGTTGCGTTGGGAGAGCGCGATGAGCGCGCCGATCCCGTCCACCTGGGTCAGGATCTCGACCAGCAGGGTGATCACCAGAGCCACCGGTGCTGCCACCCGGACGCCCAGGAAGATCGAGGGCAGCAGGGCGGGCAGCGTGACCTTGCGGATCCGGTCCAGCCGGCCCAGCTGCAGTGACCTGGCCATCTCGTGCAGCACCGGATCGAGTTGCTGCACCCCGGAGCGGGTGTTGAGCAGGATCGACCAGACGGCAGCGGAGGTCACCACGACAACCTTCATCGTGCCCGTGAAGCCGAGCAGCAGCGTCGCTATGGGTACCACTGCGGCCGGAGGCATGGCCCGCGCCGACTCCAGGGTCGGCCGCAGGGCCCGGTCGACCCGGGGCGAGGCGCCCACGGCCAGGCCGAGCGCGGTGCCGAGCACGGTCGCGGCAGCCAGTCCCAGGCAGAACGTGCGCACCGTCGCCGCGGCGGCGGGCAGCAGCACACCCTGGTTCCACAGGTCCAGCAACGCCGATGCCCAGGACGACGGCGGTGGGAAGTACGGCGACAGGCGGTCGGCAGTGACCTGCCAGGCGATGAGCAACAGCACGAGAGGCAGCAGGCCGCGAAGCGGCGGGAAAGACGTCGGCCGGGTGCGCTGAGCCGGCCGCCTGGCGGGAGGCGGGAGCGCGCCCGTCGCCGCGTCGGCCGGGAAGACGGTCACTGCGCCTTCTCCAGTGCGGGCCGGGACGAGGGAAGCGTCCGGGCCACGAGTTGGCGGAGGGCGGCGTTCAGCGTGATGCCGAGCAGGCCGATGGTGAAGACGTAGGCGAACATCTCCTCCGGCCGCAGGGCCAGCTGGGCGAGGATCAGCGCGTTGCCGAGCCCGGCCGGGTTGCCCACCAGCTCGGCGACCACAGCCAGCACCAGCGCCAGCGACAGGGCCAGCTGCAGGCCGACGACGATGGCGGGAGTGGCCGCCGGCAGGATGATCTTACGGAGGGTCGTGAGTCGCGACAGCTGCAGCATCCGGGCGACGTCGTGCAACTCCGGCCGTAGGGTGCGCACGCCCTCGATGGTGTTCACCAGGACAGGCCAGGCGCTGGCATAGACGATCAGGGTCAGCTCGGTCCGGATCGAGAAGCCGAAGACGAGCAGGGCGAGGGGCACCAGGGAGATCGGCGGGACAGCGCGGAGCAGTTCGAGGCTGGCCATCGACCAGCGCCAGGCCGGTTGCCACAGCCCGAGGAGCAGGCCGAGGCCGAGCCCGAGGCCGCAGGCCAGCAGCCAGCCCAGCAGCGTCACCCGCACGGTGTGCAGAAGATGCTCCGGCAGCTCTCCCGTGGCTACCAGGTCCTTCCCGTGCATGGCGACGGCCGAGGGCGCGGGGAGGTTCTGGAAGTCCAGCAACCCCGAGCGGACGAGGACTTCCCACAGCCCCAGGAGCAGGACCATGGTGGCCAGGCCGAGGACGTTCATGCGCCGCAGCGCGGTTGCTGCGCTAGGCACGGTTCTCGACGATGGCGTCGTACACCTGGCGCCTCAGCCGCAGGAACTCCGGCAGCTCCTTCGTGCAGAGCTGGTCCCGTGGCCGCGGCAGGTCGACGGCGATCTCGTGCGCGACCGTGGCCGGGTCGCCGTCCAGGACGAGGATCCGGTCGCTGAGGAACACCGCCTCGTCGATGTCGTGGGTCACGAAGACGATGGTGGCGCCGGTGTGCTGGTGGACGCGCTGGAGCTCGTCCTGCAGCGACGCCTTGGTCATGGCGTCGAGACTCCCGAACGGCTCGTCCATGAGCAGCCCGCGCGGGCGCATGGCCAGCGAGCGGGCGAGCTGGAGCCGCTGCTGCATGCCGCCGGACAGCTGCCACGGGTAGTCCTTGGCCCGGTCCGCGAGCCCGACCATCGTCAGCGACTCGGTGACGCGGGACCGGATCTCCTGCGCCGGGACCTTGCCCTCGAGTCCCAGTGCGACGTTCTTGCGGACGGTGCGCCAGGGCAGCAGTGAGGCCGCGTAGTTCTGGAAGACGAAGACGACACCTCGGGGCGGACCGTCGACGGGCCGGCCGTGGAAGCTGACGACCGAGCCGGGAGTCGGCTCGAGCAGGCCACCGAGGACCCGCAGCAACGTCGTCTTGCCCGTCCCGGAGCGACCCAGGATGGCCACGAACTCCCCCTCGAACAGGGCGAAGTTCAGGTTGCCGAGGATGCGTCGGCTGCCGGCACCGGAGGCCAGGTCGACGCTGGCATCGCGGCACTGGCAGGCGACCGGCCGGGCCGGCGCTGCGCCCGGCGGGTCACGTGGTGCCTCTGGAGCTGGGCACACCGGAGCGGAGTCCTTGGTGGTCACCTCCCGGACAGGACGAGCTTGCTGGTGTCGACGTCACCCTCGAGCTGCCCGAGCTCCTCGAGGACATCGACCCACTTGTCCAGATCCTCGGCCCGGATCTCGAAGTCGTAGGTCGGCAGCGGGACCGACGCGGCCACCGGCGCGGGAAGCCCGGTGTACTCCTGGAGGATCGCTCGGGACTCCTCCGGCTTCTCCTCGATGAACGCCGCGGCCTGTTCCATCGCCGTGACGAAGCGCCCGATCGCCTCCTTGTTCGCCTCGGCCCATTCTCCCTGGGAGATGTAGAAGTTGGTGGCCAGCGGGTCCGCGATGGCCGAGAAGGGGTCACCGAGGGAGGCGTTGCCGGCCTTCACGAGCTGGCTCGCGAACGGCTCCAGCGCCTCGACGCCGTCGACCCGGCCGGCCTCGAGCTGATCGGGGAGGTTGGGTGGCGGCACCTGGACGCCCTTGACGGTGGCTGGGTCGACCCCCTGCTGCTTGGCGGTGTAGAGGGTGCCGATGTGGATGACGCCGCTCAGGGTCGGGGAGCCGAGCGTCTTGTCCCCGAGGTCGCCGAAGTCCTCGATCCCCTTGCCGGCCGGGACGATCACCCGGACGAACGGGTTGTCCTTGGTGTTCACCGTGTTCCCGGACACCTGGACCACGTCGACCCCGGCGGATCCCGCCCTGATCAGGTCGGTCGCGGTGCCGATGGCGAGGTCGAACTGGCGGCCGAGTGTGCTGGGGATGTCGGAGATGTTGGCTGCCGCGGTCAGCGTGACGTCCAGGTTGTTGTCCTCGAAGAACCCCTGCGCCGCCGCCACGTGCAGCGGTAGCGCGGTCGTCGCCGGCACGAAGGCGATCCGCAGGGCGGTGCTCTCTGCCGCGCCCCCGCTCGTGGGACTCGGAGGCGCGCCCGGGGCGCCGGTCTCGGCCCCGGTCCCGTTGCCCCCGCATGCGGCGACGGCGCTGAGGGCCAGCACGGCCAGCAGCTTGCCGACCGGACGTGGCGAACTCCTGCGTCGCTGGACCGGGTCCGGCACCTGGAGCCGTCCGCTGGTCGTTTTCGTGGTCATGGTCGCCTTGTGATGTGACATGGGTGATCCGCTCGCTTCCTCTGGCGCGTGGCAGCAGCCCTGCCCCAGGGGCCAGCTTTCTATGCAGGGGTTCTGCCGACATCCCGGTTGTCCCTGTCCAGGTTCGGGGCACAGCAGGTGTCACGGCATCAGCGTTGTCTCACGGCTCGGGGAGAGGCAGGTCACAGCACCGATGGCACAAATTCTCGGCTTCCACCACCTCAGCCTGAGCGTCCGGGACCTCAGCAGGAGCACGCAATGGTACGAACAGGTGCTCGGCTTCGCGGTCACCGATCACGTCCAGGGTGCCGGCTTCCGCAGGACGCGGATGCGCTCCCCGGCGGGGACCACTCTCACCCTCACCTGTCACGAGGAGCAGGACGGGCTAGCCTTCGACGAGCGGCGGGTCGGGCTGGACCACGTGTCCTTCCGGGTCGGGGGGATCGATGACGTCCAGGCTCTGCAGCCGCACCTCGAGCAGCTCGGCGTGGACCACTCCGACGTCAAGCTGACGCAGTGGCAGACCGCGTCGATCACGATCCGTGACCCCGACAACATCCAGCTCGAGGTTTTCGGCGGGCCGTCCGAGCCGTCGAACTCTTCTTGACGTCTGCGTGACCGTGCGCCGACGTGGGTGCAGCTGCCTATGACAAGTGTGGACGAAAGGCACAGCACCGCTGCCCCAACGGGTGCATCTTCTTCGTTCCCCGGACAGCCACCCCCCGCGCTGTCACCGTCGGCCGACGGGCAGCGCGCCCGTACGCGTAAGGGGCGGGGGGCCGATGTCCGAGCCGAGGATCTTCGTGGAGGAGATGGGGGACGAGGGCGATGAACCCTCATTGGACCTGGTCTGCCGGGAGTGCGGCGGGCGCTTCAGCCTGCTGTCGGACGAGAGCGCCGTCGTGCAGATCGTGGCCTTCGCCGACCGGCACCGGCACGGCCGGCCGAGCCGTTCCCAGCCATGACACCCTTCAGACGCAGGCGACCAGACGGCGGATCGGCAGGGTGATCCGCCGGCCAACCCAACCTCGGACGACGCGGCGCGCAGCCGCCAGCCGGTCGCCCGGTGCGCCCGGCAGATAGAGCCCGTCGAGGAGCTGGTCGGCTGCCGCCTGGGACACGACGTCCACGCCGAAGCCCTGCGCGTCGTCCGATACGAGCGTCAGGCCGGCCGCTGCCACGACCTCGTCGGCGCGGGCCAGCGCGTCATCGTTCGGGTAGCGCAGGCGCGGCTCCCGCAGGGCCACGAGCAGGCGTGCCCAACGCAGCGCGTCACGCGGCGGCATCGGCCGGGCCACCGGCACCGTGGCGACGAACCTGCCGCCGGGGCGCATGACGCGGCGTACCTCGGCCAGGGCCGGCTCCAGCGGAAGCAGCTGCAGCGCCATCGAGCACACGACCGCGTCGACGTCGGCGGCGGCGACAGGGAGCCGGGCGGCGTCCGCCTGCGCCACGGGAAGCCCCCGGGCGGCGGCCAGGTGCAGCTCGGCGCGGGACAGGTCCACACCGACGTACTGCGCGCCGTGGAGGAGCTCGGCCATCGGTGCGCTGCCGCAGGCCAGGTCCAGCACACGGCCGCGCATCGGGACCGCCTCGGCGAGCCAGCTGTACGGCGTCCGGCCTCTGGAGTCGGTGGCACAGCCCAGCAGGCCCTCCGTGATGCCCGACCGCTGGGCGTGGAACTGCGCCAGGTACGCACTCCAGTCCGGCTCCGCCGGCGTCACGCAGCCCCGTTTCGAGGGCACCCGACCGGGTGCCTGAGGGTCACGCTCAACGGATGTTCAGGGTGCTGTCGGCACCCTCGGGCCGGGCCCCCGCGACCGTGAGCATCGCGTCGAGCGGCCGCTGCAGCGGGCGCACCGTGCGGGTCAGCAGCAGGTCGGTGTCGAGCACGCCCTTGCGCACGGTGGGGGCGAACGGCGACCAGAAGGCTCCGTCGGCAGTGATCGTCAGCTCCGGCTCCAGGTCGAGGTAGCGCGCCACGACGCCCATTGCACCGGTCTCCGCTCGGCCCCGCTGGAGAATGGGGCGGACGACGTGGTCCTCGTCGCTGACGCCGAGCCCCCGGTGCAGCGCGCACAGCCGCTGCAGGTCGTCGGCGTCAGCCTCCTCGACCGTGGTGGCGATGCGCACCGGAATGCCACGCTCAAGCAGCTCGGGCACCGCCTCGACCACCTTGCGGAAGTTCTCCTGGCCGCGCATGACGTCGTTGGCCTCGGGTTCGGCGTGGTCGAGCGAGATCTGCAGCGTCACGTCCGCGCCGCGCAGCACCTCCATCCGGTCCAGCAGCGCCCGCTGGAAGAGGGTGCCGTTGGTCAGCACGAGCACCGGCAGCACCTGCGAGAGTTCACGCAGGAACGCAGGCAGCTCGGGAACGAGGAACGGCTCCCCACCGGTGATGCCGATCCCGGTGAAGCCGACCTCCTTCGCCTCGCGAGCAAGTTCGAGCATGGTGGCCGGGTCCAGCTCGCGCCGGGCGACCTTCGGCCCCGACTCGGTGAGGCAGTACGTGCAGACCAGGTTGCAGTGGTAGTTGCTGTACATCCACAGCCTGCTGCCGACACTGCCCTCGGCCAGCGCTTCGGAGATGACGGTCACAGGCCCTCCTTGACCAGCCGGTCGCGGACGTCGGGGGAGGTCGGCAGCGCCAGCGCGGTGGCGTAGCGGTTGAGCAGCACGGTGGTCGAGACGAGCAGGGTGAGCTCGACGACGCGGGCGTCGTCGGCGACCAGCGCCGCCCTTGCGCGCTCGAGGTCGGCGTCGGCGCCGTGCGCGACGGCGTCGCACCAGGCGACGAGTGCGAGGTCGGCCGGCTCGGGGAAGGCGTCGTCCAGCGGTAGCTCGCCGCGCAGGGCGCGCACCTCGTCCCGCGTGAGGCCCGAGTCGAGCGCGACGACGGTGTGCGCCTCTGTGCAGTAGCGGCAGCCGAGCACTGCCGACGTCCGCAGGATGACGATCTCCTTGTCCCTCAGCGAGATCCACGACGGCCCGAGGACAGCACCGAGGAAGGGCAGCGTCGGCGCGAGCAGCTCCGGCACCTGTGCCAGCGACGCGGCGACGGGACCCGGGTCGCCGGAGGCGAACAGGTCACGGGCGAGCAGGGGCGCTGAGGCTGCCTCGACGAGAGCCACGCGAGGCTCGGGGCGTTGCCGCTGTCGTAGCGGCGCGGAAAGGACTTCTGAAGACGACACGGATCGACTATCCCTCCTCTTGCCTCGGCTCCGCTCTGCCGTAGCTGCGGAGGGCAACCAGCGATGCAATCTCCGTGATGCCTGCGCCTCCACAGGGCAGAGGGCATCAGAACGGTGAGTCCAGCACAGCAGATGCTCGGCACGTCGTCGTCGCTGTTCCGAAGGCACCACGAGGAGGGCCGAGCATGACTCCGGACCACGCCGACAGCGATACGACGAGCGGGACGACCGCCGGAGTGCTACCCGGCGCACGCACCCTGGGCAAGGGTCTGGCGGCCCTGCGGGTCTTCATGGGGCTCGTCCTGTTGGCGAATGGGATCGCCAAGCTCTTCGGCTTCACCAGGATTGAGCTGGGCCCGTATGTCGTGAACCTCATCGATCGCGAGGCGGCGCGCTCCATCCTGCAGTTCGAGGTCTTCGACAACCCGGCCGGCGGGCAGGACGGGACAGGCGTCCCGGGCGTGCGCTGGATCGCCGAGCTGATGCTGGACAACTGGAGCCTGTTCGGCTGGGTCATCACCGCGATGGAGCTCTCCGTCGGGGCGCTGCTCATGGTCGGTCTGCTGACGCGGCTGGCTGCCCTCGTCGGGCTCGGTCAGGCGTTGCTCCTGGCGCTCGTGTACGCCAGCAGCGATCGTTGGGCCTTCGAGCAGCCGCACGAGTACGTACCCCTGATCATCCTCGCCCTCGTCCCGGCGGGGCGCGTGTGGGGCCTGGACGGCCGGGTCCTGCGCCGCAGGGGGACGGACCCCGGCGAGCTGCGCGGCTGGCCGTTCTGATCCGCGGCCCCAACCGCCCGACCTGGACGAGGCGTGGCGGCGAAGCTCGTGCGCGCCGAAGCGGCATACGCATGTGGGACAGGTTGCCCTCGGTGAATCCTGTGTCGTAGCCAGCGCCCGGCAGGAGGGGGCGGCTGCCGACGGACGACCCAGCGCCGGAGGACTGGGGTGAGCCCCTCGCCGTCCCAAGCCGCGGATGTCGAGGACGCGCTGGCTACCGCACGGCGCTCACGCGCAGCCGAGCCCAAGCACTCGCCCTCGACATCGCCCGCTGATCCGTCGCGCCCGTGAAGTCCGCCGAGTACCGTCATCACCGTCAGGAGGTGGTCATGACGACTGAACCCACAGCAGGTGCCGACGCAATCGACCGCGCCAGCGTCGCCTTCTGGCAAGCCACCGGCCTCGGTACCCAGGTCCTCGGCGCCGAGCCACTGACCGCCGGCGAGTCCTTCGTCATCCCGGACCTCACCGACGACGAGTGGGAAGCCTTCATGCGCGCCCTGCACGAATGAGCGTCACGTCGCCCAGGGCAACACCCGGCGATGCATGGGTCGTGCCAGGGGTCGTTCCCCGGTCTTTGGTGCAGAACCTACGGAAGCGGACAGTCCTGACGACCGATATGAGCCTTGTGTGACGTTGGCCCGTGGCATGGCGTTGCTGCGCTTCGCCAGCGGCTCGCGGGCTCGGTAAGTCGTGCCCCTCGGCAATCGTTCTTCGGTTGGCGCCGCCCAGCTGAGCCTCACCGGCGACCTGGTGGCGATGCGTTCCCGGATCGGTGAGCTCGAGGCCGACAACGCCCACCTGCGCGGGCTGTTGAAGATCTCCGAACAGGAGAGCAAACGCCCCGGGGCGGCACCGACGGTGATGTTCGATGCCGCGCCCGGGACGGTCACGGCGGAGTCGCCCGCGGGGGAGAAGGTCGCCTTTTACGCGAGTCTGTTTCGGGCTCGCAGTGATATCTACCCCAGTCCGGTGGGACAGCGACCGCACCGGTCGCGGTGGCTGGATGCCTGCCGTGCAGGGCGGGTTTCGCAAGGAAGTTCGCCCCGCCGACCGGCGCTACCTACCGCTCACGGAGGAAGTGGTCACCCGGCATCTGTCGGGAGACCTGGAGATCGGCCTGTACCCGCTGCTCGACAACGACCGGTGCCACTGGCTCGCCGCGGACTCCGATGGCTCCACCGCGATGCTCGATGCCTTGGCGTACGTGAAGGCCGCTCGTGCCTACGAGGTCACCGCGGCTCTGGAGGTGAGCCGCTCGGGAGCGGGTGCGCACGTCTGGGTCTTCTTCACCTCAGCCGTGCCCGCGGGCCAGGCCCGGCAGCTCGGCACCGGGCTTCTGCGCGAGGCCATGACCATGGCCGGCCGGCTCAACCTGGCGAGCTACGACCGGCTCTTTCCCTCGCAGGACCTGCTCCCCGCGGGCGGTATCGGCAACCTGATCGCTGCCCCTCTGCAGGGTCGTCGGCGCCGGACGGGCACGACGGTGTTCCTGGACCTGGCCACCCTCGAACCGCACGAAGATCCCTGGAGCTACCTCTCGTCGCTCCCGCGCCTCACCCCGGCAGAGCTGACCCGTGCCGCGACGCGGCTCGGGACGCTGCGCACGGGCAGCCGCGTCGACAAGGTCGTCAAGCCGAGCGCGACGAAGATCGACGTGCCGGTGCCACGGTCGGTCGACGTGGAGCTCAGCAGCACGATCCGCGTCAAGGCGGCCTCACTGCCGCCGGCCTTGCTCGCGACCCTGCGTCACGCCGCGTCGATGCCCAATCCCGCCTTCTACGACCGAGAGCGGCGTCGGCAGTCGACCTGGGACACACCCCGCTTCCTGCGTCTGTACGACGAGACGATCGAAGGGGATCTTCTGCTGCCCCGGGGCATGCACGACCGGCTCGCAGCCCTTCTCCATCGGGCGGGTAGCAGCCTGGTGGTGACGGCTGATCTGCGCAGCGCCGGAAGCCCGCAGGAGCTCCACTGCTCCGCGATCCTGACACCGGAGCAGCAGGCAGCGCACGACGCCGTGCTCGCCCATGACCTCGGCTTGCTCGTCGCCCCACCGGGCGCCGGCAAGACGGTGATGGCCAGCGCTGTCATCGCATCCCTGGGCGTCTCGACCTTGGTGCTCGTGGACCGCAAGGCCCTTGCCGACCAGTGGCGCACGCGCCTGCGCGCGCTGCTCGGGGTCAACGTGGGACAGCGTGGCGGCGGCAGGACCAAGACCACCGGTGTGCTCGACATCGCGACCCTCCAGACCCTGGCCCGTGACGAAGACGTCGCCTCGTGGACCAAGGACTACGGCCTCGTCGTCGTCGACGAGTGCCACCACGTACCGGCCGCCGCCTTCACGCACGCCGTCTCACAGATCCCGGTCCGGCGCTGGCTCGGCCTGACCGCAACGCCCTATCGTCGGGACCAGCTCGACGACCTCATCGCTCTGCAGATCGGGCCGGTCCGGCACACGGTCGCGAGGGCGACACGAGACACCCTCACCTCCGTCGATGCTCCGGTCCCGGACCCGGTACTGCATTTGCACCCCACCAGCTACGCCTACGGCGGCGACGCGAGCCCCCAGTTGCCTGGAGGCATGGCGGCCATCTACCGTGACCTCGTTGCTGACGAGGACCGGCTTCAGCAGGTCGTCCGGGACGTCCTCGACGCCCAACAGCGCGGCCGGAACTGCCTGGTTCTCACGCAGTGGACCGCGCATCTGGAGCGACTGACTACGGAGCTCACCGCACGCGGCCACACGCCTGTGGTGCTGCGCGGCGGCATGGGAACCAAGCAGCGAACTGCGGCCCTCGCGCAACTGGAACAGCCAACTGAAGATGATCCGCTCCTGGTCGTCGCCACGGGACCGTTCGTCGGGGAGGGCTTCGACTGTCCCGCTTTGGACACCCTGTTCCTCGCCGCACCGATCGCGTTCAAGGGCCGGCTCGTCCAGTACGTCGGACGCATCCTGCGTCCCTACCCAGGCAAGGCGACGGCCGAGGTGCACGACTACCACGACGTGCACGAGGGTGTTCTCGCCTCGTCGCTGGCCAAGCGTGCGTCCGGCTACCTGAGCCTGGGCTTCCCCGACCCTCGGTGACGGCCTCGTCGGCTGGGATGCCGGAGCACCAGCGCCGTTCCGACTTGACGGCCCGACTGCCCCCCGCCGGCAAGTACATGACCCTCTGAAACTGACAGGGCCACGTGGCAAGGTGCGATCGCATCCGGCTCAGATCACCCGACTTGGGAGGACCTCCATGGCTCGACCGACCGCTGCCAGGGCAGGTCCATGCGCCCGCGGTCGGTCGAAGCGTCAGAGGCCACAGAGACGATCGAGGTGGACGGGATGCTGTGGCGTCCAAACCGGGCTCGAGTGTCTCGGCCGAGGAGTTCCGGGTTGCGCGCGAGGTGATGATGGCCATCCACCAGGACGCCAGGTGGAACCTGTGGATCGAGCGAGATCGCGCGGACGAACTCGAGCACGCGATGGCCGCCTTCGACCAGTGGGCTCGCGCTGAACCGGATCATCGGCCGATGAACGATTCCGAGGTCAAGGACATGCTGGCCGGTTGGGAGGCGGACTGGAAGCGGGAGTGGAGCGAAGCGTGCGCAGCGCGTGAAGAGCGCAAAGCTCAGTTCGACCCGGACAGGTCCGAGGCCCGGCTGGCGCTGCTTGAACGGCAGGCGCAGCTGAACATCGCGACGCGGCGCCACGGCCGGTTGGTCAGTGGCGAGCTGCATCCGGCCATGAGCGAGGAGCGTCGCCGTGCCGCGATTGCGGAGGAGCGTGAGCGCAGTGCGAGGGCGACCGACGCTGTAGCCAGCTTGTCGTCGCAGGTCGGCGACCCTGAACAGGTCGTGGATGCCCAGGGGTGGCTGCCGAGCGAGCGTCGGGACATTGCGTTGACCGGGTTCTCGCTACGCCGTCAGCGTGAGGTCGAGAGGCTACGTGCGACAGTCGCGGAGCTGCCCGCGACGTTGAAGGCCACCACAGGACGGGAGCCGCGCGCTGAGGTGCGCAGCCGTTTGCGCTCTGCCGAGAGCGAGTTGGCGTTCTGGCTCGCCATCCCGCCGTTGCAGGCAGAGGAGATGTGCTCGGAGTGCGAGGATCCCTTGGACTGGCACGAGAGAGACGGGCACCTCGGGTCGCAGCCCACGGGCCCCTGCCCGTGGTGGCCAGGCTGGCGAGCCCGTGTGCAGAAGGCCCGCGACATGATCCTCTCCTTCGCCGCAGCCCGGCAGGCGCCGCCTGGGCCGCCGGCCCCCAAGCCGCAGCCGATCGCGATCCTGAAGTCCGGCACACCCATTGAGCAGGTGATTGCCAAGCTGACCCGGATCAGCGCGGAGCATCCCGCGGCTGAGGTCCGGCGCGGCAACGCCGACCGCTGGGAGATCTGGCCCGCCAAGCACCAGCCGGTGGGAACCCCAGAGCCCAAGGGGACCTGACTCGCCGGGCCGTCTGACGCGACCGGGGTTCCGGTCTCACCTTCGAGGGCTGCGTCTGCGTGGTGTCGGCCCAGCCGCCTCCTGGCTGAGCCAGGCATCCACGTCAGCGGGGCGCAGCGACCAGGACTTCATCCCGCGCGGTCGCGTTCCCTTCAGGTCGCCGCGCGCCAAACCCGTCCGGACGCTGCTGACGGATCGACCGGCGTAGTCGGCGGCCTGCTGCACACTCATCCACGCCGGCCTGGGCTTGTCGTTGTCCAGCTGCTCGAGGTGCTGGACGTGCTCACGATGCCAGCGGAGCTCGGAGGTGAGTTCGTAGAAGCTGTCGCTCTGCGCGTACAGCGCCTCCAGTACCCGCCCGTCGGGGCGCCAGCGCAGCTCAGCCTCGGCTAATGGGTCTCGTACGGCACGTCGCCTTGGTAGCCCTGGGTGATCGCGGCAGG
>JBBDWV010000055.1:1688-1920 GCA_040902655.1 Mycobacteriales bacterium | reverse complement strand
CGACAGCAGCCGCCGCGCCGGCTCCTACACGATCCGTCGTGTGTTCACGGGCACGGGCCGCTTCGGCTTCGTCGTCCGTACCGGCCAGGACCTGCAGAACGCGCCTGGCTCCTCCAACGTCCGTTCGCTCCTGGTCTTCTAGGACCGAACCGACGTAGCACCGCTCGAACCGTCGGGGCGGGCCCACCAGGGTCCGCCCCGACCGGGGCCCCCCAGAACCCCAGAAGGGGGG
>JBBDWV010000055.1:0-1678 GCA_040902655.1 Mycobacteriales bacterium | reverse complement strand
CCCCCCCCCCCCCCCCCCCCCCCCCGGGGGCACCACCTCAACGCCGGATGGGCGGCTTCCCACAGGGAGCCGCCCTTCTGCGTTGCCCGCAGCCCTCCGGGGCGGTGCTGCCACGAATGGGTGAAAAGTGCGCCAGCCGCCGGCCGATACAGGGGGACAGGGTGCCCCGGGCGCCGGACCGCTGCGACGTGAGGCAGGACGAGGCCGTGAACACGCTCCTGCACGGCCGGTCGCTCGCCGCGCTGCTGGCAGCGATCGCCCTCGCCCTCGGGGTCGCCGTGCTGGCCGGCACTCCCGCGGCCGCGGTGGAGGAGCCCTGGGTCGAGCAGCGGCTGATCGGCGTCCGCGACGGCGCCCCGGTCTTCGACGTGCCGGTGGGTGCGGTGCCGGACCCGGTCACCGAGCTGAGGACGCCCTACACGGCCTACTACAGCGTCGTCGCCACCGACGGCCACCGGCGCACCTTCCGGCTGCACGTGCCCCGCGGCGCCGCCTCCGGGCGCCCGCTGCTGACCATGCTGCACGGGCTGTCGCAGAGCTTCGACAGCGTCACCGCCTACACCCGGTACGACGCGCTCGCCGCCGCCGGGCAGTTCGCCGTCGTCTACCCCGGCGGGGTGCACAGCAGCTGGAACGCCGGCCGGTGCTGCGGCCCGGCGCGCGCACTGCAGGTCGACGATCAGGCCGCCGTCCTGGCGATGACCCGGCTGGCCCGCGCCGCCCTGTCCTCCGACCCGCACCGGCTCTACCTCGGCGGCTTCAGCAACGGCGGGATGATGGCCCTGTCACTGGCCTGCAGGAGCCCGCAGACGTGGGCCGGCGTGCTGGTGGTCGGCGCCGCCCACACCGACCCGTGCCGGCCCGACCGGGCCGTCCCGCTCATGCAGGTCCACGGGACGGGCGACCGCATCGTCCCGTACGGCGGTACCCGGCACAGCAGCCACCTCGGGAGCTACCTGCCGGGTGTGGCCGGCACCCAGGCTCTGTGGAGGGACGTCAACGCCAGACAAGGCGCCCGTACGCTCCTGATCACCGTCCGCGGTGGTGGCCACGACTGGCCGCAGGGCCGCGGCGGCGCCACCTCGCAGGGGATCGCGACGCCCTCCTACGACACCTCCGGGCACGGCTGGAACTTCCTGGCAGCCCAGCGGCGCGCCACCCCCGCGCCGCCGTGAGGTCCGGAGGCCCGCCCCGGCGGCCGCGGCCCGGTCCGGCAGGCAGCGCGCGGCCGAGGTGCGCCGGTTACCGTCGTGCCATGCTCGCCACACCGACCGTCAGCACCGCGACCGTTCCCCCGGGGACCGCATGAACGAGGACAGCCGCCGCGAGACCGAGGAGCGTTCGGTGGAGGCGCTCGAGCGCAGCCGCCCGCACCCCGGCAGCCAGTCGGCCGGGCCGGTCCTGCGCCGCGGCAAGGGGCAGAAGGACACCACCACCGACCAGCGGCTGCTGGAGAACCGCGGGCCGGCCGACTGGGTGCACACCGACCCGTGGCGGGTGCTGCGGATCCAGAGCGAGTTCGTCGAGAGCTTCGGGATGCTCGCCGAGGTCGGCCGGGCGGTGACCGTCTTCGGCTCGGCCCGCACGGCCGCCGACGACCCGTACTACAAGCAGGCCGAGGAGCTGGGCGGCGCGCTGGCCGACGCCGGCTTCGCGGTCGTCACCGGCGGCGGGCCCG
>JBBDWV010000054.1 GCA_040902655.1 Mycobacteriales bacterium | reverse complement strand
AGCCCGTGGCATGCCGCGAAGAATACCACACTGTAGTTCTAAGTTATCGGTATTGGGATTAGACAGAGGTTGTCGACCGAGGCCAAGATTGTCTCCCCGGCGGATACCGGGACCTCGCACCAGCGTCGCTGCTGGCCCCGGGGTAGCTCGGGCGACGGGGGGCACCCCGCGTCACGGTCAGTGCCCTGACGAGGACAGCTGGTCTGCCTCAGAGGCGGCTGGCGAGACTGGCACCAAAGTTCGCGACTCCTTGCCTGCCCGTCGCGTATCACCTCACGTTCTGGAGTGTCCATGTCTAACGCACACTTTCCGTCGCTCGAGGCCTACCTCCAGGACGGACCGCTCGACGTCGACGGCGCACTCGACGATGGCGGAGGCGCGAGCTTCAGCCTTAAGGGGCGGGAGCTGGAGGCGACGGTGCTGTTCGCCGACGTGGCGGGCTTCACGCGTCGGACGGCCGATCTAGGTCCGGTGGAAACGCTTGCTTTCGTGAACAACTACGTCTGCTGGGTAACACATGAGGCGCTCCGGGGACGCCCCTGAACCCACCGCTGAACTCATGATCTTGTGCGGCAAGGCGTTCGGGAAGATCATCGAGGGCAAAAGCCCAGGTCAGGACGGGTGCGCCGCCAGGGACTCGAACCCCGAACCCGCGGATTAAGAGCGCGCGTGAAGGCCTGTCGGACGGTGACGGCTGATGTCGCCGAATCCGATTTCCGCAGGTCAGCGGGGGTGCTGGCGTCCCGGACGTGTCGGGCGCTGTCGTCTGCTGCCGGACGCTCCGGCCCCATTGCGTCCCCATGATCTTGGTCTTTTCCGGTGCTGAGCATCGGCAAGCTCGGCCGTGGCCAGGAGGGCTACTACCTGCAGGCGGTGGCCCGGGGGGTGGAGGACTACTACCTGGGTTCGGGTGAGGCCCCGGGGCGCTGGATCGGGGGTGGCTGCGGCGGTCTGGGTCTGACCGGGCGGGTCGACGCCGGAGCCTTGACGGCGGTGCTGGACGGGCGGTCACCGGCGGATCCGCAGCGGTCGCTGCTCTCGCTGCGGCGGCCGGACCGGTTGCCGGGCTACGACCTGACGTTCTCCGCGCCGAAGGGCGTGTCGTTGCTGTTCGCCCTGGGCGACCCGGAGCTGATGCTCGAGGTCCGGCGGGCGCACGACGCCGCGGTCGCCGCGGCGCTGGGCTACCTGGAACGGGAGGCCGGTGAGGTCCGCCGCGGCAAGGACGGCGTCAGCCGGTTGCCGGGCGGCGGGTTCGTCGCCGCCGCGTTTCGGCACCGGACCTCCCGGGCCGGGGACCCGCAGCTGCACACGCACGTCTTGGTCGCGAACATGATCCGCGGCGCGGACGGCCGGTTCTCCGCGCTGGACGGGCATCAGCTCTACGCCCAGGCCAAGACCGCCGGCACGCTCTACCAGGCGGCGCTGCGCCATGAGCTCCGCGAGCTCGGTCTGGCCTGGGCGGTGCGGGACAACGGGCTCGCCGAGCCGGCCGGGATCCCGCACCGAGTGCTGCGGGCGTTCTCCCGCCGGCGGGTGGAGATCGAGGCCGCGATGGCCGAGCGTGGCAGCACCAGCCGCGCCGGTGCGCAGGCCGCGACGCTGGCGACCCGCAAGGCCAAGGACTACGGCGTACGGCCGGAGTCCCTCGCCGCGGAGTGGCACGCCCGGGCCGACGCGCTCGGGTTCGACGCCGACGCCCGGATCCGGTTGCTCGGCCGGTTGCCGGCCCGGTTGCCGGAGCCCGCGGACCTGCTGCGCGCCTCGGGCGAGCTGCTGTCGCCGGCCGGGTTGACGGCCAGGGCCTCGACGTTCAGCCGTCCGGACGCGATCCGCGGCTGGTGCGTCCAGCTGCCTCAGGGTGCGCCGGTCGCCGACGTCGAGGCGCTGGCCGACCGGCTGCTGGTCTGCCCGGACGTCGTGGCTCTCGGCGCCGGCAGCAGCCGTCCCGCGCAGGAACCTGGTGGTGCGGCTCGAAACGCCCGTCGGTACACGACCGGGGAGATGCTCGCGACCGAGGTCGCGGTCCTGGCCGCCGCGGCCGCCGGCCGGAGCGCCGGGGTGGGGCTGGCCGACCCCGACGACGTCGCCGCAGCACTCGCCGCCCGGGAGCTGTCCGCCGAGCAGCAGGCGATGGTCCGCCAGGTTGCGACCTCGGGCGCCGGCGTTGAGGTGATCGTCGGGAAGGCAGGTGCGGGCAAGACCTCCGCGCTCGCCGCCGCAGCCGAGGCGTGGCGGGCCGGCGGGGTGCCGGTGCTCGGCACGGCGGTCGCCGCCCGCGCGGCGTTGGCGTTTGGTGAGCAGGCCGGGGTGCCGGCGATGACCGTCACCCGGCTGCTGGCAGCGCTCGACAGGCCGGTCGGTGGTCGCCCGGCCGGGCTGGCCCGCGGCAGCGTGCTGATCGTCGACGAGGCCGGGATGCTCGGCACCCGACCCCTGGCCCGGCTGCTGGCGCACGTCCAGGCCGCCGACGCCAAGCTGGTCCTGGTCGGGGACCACCGCCAGCTGCCCGAGCTGACCGCCGGCGGCGCGTTCGGTGCCCTGGCCACGACCCTGCACGCCACCGAGCTGCAGCAGAACCGCCGACAGGTCGAGGCCTGGGAACGCGGCGCCCTGGACCAGCTCCGCAACGGCGACGCCAGCCGGGCACTGGACGACTACGACGCGGCCGGCCGGGTGCAGCGGGCCAGCACCGGCGCTGACGCCCGCTGCGCGCTCACCGCCGCCTGGTGGACCGCCGCCACTGCCGACGGCACGCGCGCACCGTCGGAGCAGGTGGTGATGCTCGCGGTCCGTCGTACCGACGTCGACGAGCTCAACCTGCGGGCCCGGGCGCACATGAACGCCGCTGGGCGGCTGACCGGACCGGTCCTGACGGTGCCGGTCAGCCCGTACACCGACCGGTCCTTCGCCGCCGGCGACCTGGTGATCGCACGGCGCAACGACTACCGCCACGGGCTGATCAACGGCCAGCGCGGCATCGTCACCGCCGTCGACCCCGACGCCGGGACCCTGACCGTCCAGCTCTGCGGCGCCACGACGATCGTCCCGGCCGCCTACCTCGCCAGCGGCGGGCTCGACCACGGCTACGCCCTCACTGTCCATCAGTCCCAGGGCATGACCTGCGAGCAGGCGATGCTCCTCGGCTCGGACGCGCTCTACCGGGAAGCCGGCTACGTCGGGCTGTCGCGCGGCCGACAGCGCAACGACCTACACCTCGTCGACCGGCCCGTCGACGACGACCCGGCGCAAGAGGACTGCCACGCCCCGCGGCGACCCCAGCCAGAGGTCGAGGACGCGCTCGCCGCCGTACGCACAGCGCTGGGCCGCAGCCGAGCCCAGGAGCTGGCAGTCACCCATCGCACTCGGTGAGCCCGCCTGAGCGCTGATCCCCGTGCGTCTCACCGGCCACGATCCTTCGTTGGGCCACACGTCAGCAGGGGTTGATTGTCCGCACCCGCCCCTACCTTGTGGCTACCGAGGAGAGGGTTCGTCGTGAGGTCGTACTGCAGCTTGTACGTGGACGCTGGCTACCTGATCGCGGCCGCATCGACCCGCGTCACGGGGACGTCGCTCCGGTCTGCGACGGAGGTCGACGTGCCGGGCCTGCTGACGGAGCTGACGAAGCAGGTGGAGGCCGACAGCGGCCTGCCGCTCCTGCGTATCCACTGGTACGACTCGGGAACCCGTCAGGGCGCCCCGTCCGGCAGCCAACGGGACATCGCGACGCTGCCGAAGGTGAAGCTCCGGCTGGGCAGGGTCGGGTTCAACGGTGAGCAGAAGGGCGTGGACCTCAAGCTCGCTCTTGACCTGATCACGCAGTCCCGCAACAAGGCCGCCGAAGTCGTGTACCTCGTCTCTGGTGACGACGACCTCAGCGAGGCGGTCGAGGAGGCCCAGCACCACGGCGTCCAGGTCATCTCACTGGTTGTGCCCGACGATCAAGGACAGGCGATCTCGGTCTCTCAGAACCTCCAGATGACCGTGGACCAGCTGCAGCTGATTCGCACGGCGGTGATTGACGACCACGTGAAGAAGTCGGCCTCGGCCGCCATGAAGGAGGTGGCCGAAGCGTCAGGGGTCGCCGAGGAGCCGGCCACGCAAGGCAGTCCTCCGCGCTCCCCGGTGGTTGCGGTGCATCCTCGCCCGGGCCCGACGCCGACTGACGTCGCACGCCCGATCCCGAGACCGCCGATCGTGCGACCGCTGACCGCTGCCCCGCTACCGGCCTACAGCACGTCAACCGGCGCCGGCGGTGCCTACGGAACGCACACCGCACTCGATGATCACGCGGCTGAGGCCATCGGAGACGTGGTGGACAAGGTCGTCATCAACTGGTGGCGGGGCGCATCTGAGGCAAGCCGCGACGAGCTGCTGAAGGGCAAGCCGCTCATCCCCTCGGACATGGACCGTGCGCTGCTCAACGACCTGAGCAACAAGCTGGCGATCTACGACATCCCGCAGGACTGGCGCTTCGCACTACGCGAGGCCTTCTGGGCGAAGATCGGCCGCTTGTAGGTGACGACGACACGGGCACTGCCCTGACGCGCCCAACACCGAGCCCCCCTGCTGCCAGCCGAACCCCTCTCCTGGACAAGATCAACTGCAAGATCAGGAAGACGGCACACAGTTGCATCTATGCTTGAGCGCGCAACTATCCGCCTCAACCATGACGACCGTGACGGTGGGCAGCGCTGCAACCAGACTGTCCTGTCGACGCATTTGGCGCGGAGGTCGACGCAGCTCACGCCGAGGCCTGACCGTCGATCTACACACGGTGTAGCCCGGCGGCACTGGTCAGGTGCTCGGCGATCTGACGTGGCACGTCGCCACCCGTGACCATGAGGCCGCACTCGAGGTTGCGCTCCATGGCGAAGGCCGTGAGGTTGGCGCTACCGACGAGAGCGACACGTCGGTCGACCACGAGCACCTTCGCGTGCAGCGAGGCACCGGCGGGACGTTCGGTGAGCGGCCAGCACAGGACCTGAGCCGTGAGATCGGGGAAGGGCTCGGAGAGGCCGTTCCACCCGGGCTTGTCCTCGGCACGCTCGAGCAGCAGGGTCACGGCGACCCCCCTCTCGGCAGCCGCCGACAGAGCGGCGGTGACGCCGGCGGGCGGGTAGGTCGCGTAGCTGACGAGCACGATCTCCTGCTGCGCTGCGGCAATCAAGTCGGCGACGACAGCGATCGTCAGGCGGCTCCCGACGACCGTCGACGCCGGCCCTGTCCACACTGGCCGCACGTCCACCGACTCGGCCGCGGCTGCCACGCATCCCCTGATGAGGCCGGCGAGGTACGGACCATCGCCGGCCTTGACGATCTCCTTGGCTTGTCGCGCCGCGCTCCGGGAGGCGGGCGCGGCGGTGTCGTGGACGAGCGCGCTCATCTCCCCCGGCCCCTCGAGCGCAGCCGCGGCGAGCGCCGCGACGAACGGCCGCGGGAGTTCAGCCACCCATCGCCGAGCCAGCGCGACGACGTCGGTCATGAGAACGCAAGGACATCCGCGATGTCGACCAGGACCCCGCGGTGCAGCCAACGATTGCCGCTCTCACAACTGGTCTCGGAGGCGAATAGGCAGGCGTGGCACGCGGCAGCGTGCAGCACGTCGCTCGGAGCTTCCGGGACGCGCTCGGCGCACAGCGGGTCGGAAGAGCAGGTCCGCGCGTCGTCGAGGGCGTCCTGCAGCAGCCGGCCAAGGAAGCTCCGGTCGGCCAGCGCGACCAGACCACCGAGCGTCCCCTCGCTGTCGCTCGCCGCAGTCGACAGCAGCAAGCCCGCCGTGGGTGCAGCCGGTGTCCCCACGTAGATCCGCTCGCGGATGCTGGCGGAGGAGTAGCCGCACTCCAGGGCGACCTGGCGCAGCAGCAGGTGGCTCAACGTGTGCACAAGCAGATAACGGGCTAGCTGGAAGTCGGGCGCCGGCTGCCGATCCCGATTCGCCAGCCAACGCGTCTGCGCACCGCGCAACGCCAGCACGTGCGGGTGGTCGGTTACCCGGCTCTCCCAGGAGGCGACGGCGTCCTCACGCAGCTGCAGAAAGATGCCCTCGCCGCGGCGTTCCACTGCTGGCACCCAGGTGCTGCGACCGGACGACAGCGACACCCGTCGCGCGGGCGCGAGGTCGCCCTGACCCGGTGCCTCCACACGGGTGAAGCCGAGCAGCGCCTGCACCTCACGCAGCCGCTTGACCTGGACGACCTGCTTCAGCAGATGTGTGAAGGCCGAGGGGGCAGGCGTCGGCACCGCGAGGAAGTCGCCGTCGTGCTTGGTCGTGGTGGGATCGCACAGCAGGTCCCACTCGGCGTCGAGCAGCCCGACAGCGGCGTCCTTCGGCTCAGTGCTGCGCCGGGTGCGTTCCTCCTCGACCTCCGACCAGAGCTGATCCGGCGTCAGCTCTCGCAGCGCGTGCAGCGCCGGAACCATCGCCACCACGCTGGCGAGGACCTCGGCATCCGGTTGCGCCGAGAGCACCGCCCAGTGGTCGCTGATCAGACCGGACACCGGATCAGCCTGTGGCAGGTGGAGCGCGCTCGCGGTCACGCCGAACCACAAGTTGGAAGCGCCGAGCACCATCAGCTTCAGTGGCTCGGGACAACCGACCTGGAACGTCTGCAGGTGCGGGTGCCGACCACGGCACCGCGGCAGGTTGTGGGCGCCCTTGCTGCCGGCCGCCTCGCTGATGTTGCGCTGCGCGTCGCAGCCAGCGGTGCAGCGGATGGAGACGCGCGGCCCGAGCGTGCTGCCGGCGTCGCGCATCTCCAGCTGGGGACCGGGGCAGGTGCGCGCGGCGTTCACGTGCACGAAGTCGACGTACGGGAACTCGTCGAGGTGGCCGTTCGCGCACGCCACAACGAAGCGAGCGGGGATGCAGGCACGCCTCTTGGACACCGCGACGTTCTGCCGGGGGCAGTGCCGGTGCACCCACTTGGCCAGGTCGGGCCGTCGGCCCCAGCGGTGCTGCAGCTCAAGCTGGTCGACGCCGTCGATCGGCAGCAGCTGGTGACAGGCCGGGCACCGCAGCCAGCGTGGGAAGGTAGTGACGGGGACCCCGAGCCGAGTGAAGGGGTCGTCGGAGGCCGACGGGTCGTAGGGAGCCGCCCGCAGCGAGGTGATCCCCGCGCCGGGAAGTGCGCGCTGCACCTCGTCCAGCAGGCGAGGCTCGGAGATCGCCGTCCCGCCTGCGCCCCAAGCCTCCAGCCCCCGCGTCACGACGCTCATCCCGGGAAGATCGACCACGGCCCCGACGCCGGAGACGGTCATCAGCTGGCTCGGCCGGCCCTGGCCGATGCGAGTCGGATCAGGCTTGAGTTGGCTCACGATCCACCATCCACGGGGGTGAAGTCCCATGCCGGTGCGGCCGTCCAGCTGGCGTCCTCGCGACGCAGCTGGAGCAGCACCTCGGGCTCAACGTCACGCAGACTGCGTGGGGCGCTCCAGTCGTTCCACGGCGGGTCGTCCGGTTCGCGAAGCAGCCCGGCCGCCGCGGTCGTGCTGGCTTCGTAGCCGAGCTGGCCGACCGGCAGCGTGCTGCGCCGGTGGAGCCAGGTGTCGATCTGCTTCTGTGCCCGGTCGCGGACCGCCTGCCCTGCGGGGGCCGAGTCGGCCACCAGCTCGGCCCGAGCGCGCAGCGCCTCGACGAGATCGGCGACGTGGGCCGAGCCCAGGCCGACCGTGTGGGCTCCCAGGTTCGGCAGGCTGGACGGCGAGCTGTGTCGCAGCGCGCTGACCAGGACTCCGGCCAGGCCCCGATCCAGGGCTCGGTCGCTGAAGGGCGTCGTCGTCAGTCCTTCGACTCGACGGCCGAACGTCGCATGGTCGTAGGCGAAGTGCTCGTAGTGGGCGAGGTCACGCGGCCGGTTCCACTGGAAGATGGTGACCACCAGTCCGGGCGCGCTGGTCGAGCGACCTACGCGGGAGCTGGCCTGGATGTACTCCGCCATGTTCTTGGGCTGGCCGGTCACCACCATCAAACCGAGGCGCTGCACGTCGACGCCGACCTGCAGCATGGACGTGGCGAGCAGCACATCGACCGGTCGTAGGTAGCCCGGCCGGACCTGCTTGTCCCACGTGGGCTTGTCGGACTTGCGCAGCTCCGACAGTGCCCGCATGCCGGCGGTGCTGTCCTGATCCACGGAGAAGCGGCGCTCCAGGTCGGACAGCGACTGGGTGATCTTCTTGCTCTCCATCCGGCTGGTCAGCTCCGCGATGGTGGGGCGGCGGCGTTGCACCAGGGCGTCCTGGCGGCCGAGCCGGTCAGTGACGTCGTCCTCGGCCAGGCGGCGCATGCCGGCCAGTTCGCGGGTGCTGGTGAAGTAGTCGACGACGGTGAGGTAGGGATCGGCGGCCTCGCCGTGCTGGTCGAACAGCAGCTGCCCGTACTCCAGCAGCGCCGTCATCACGCGGATCTCCACGGCCGTCAGCCGCTCGCCGGGCGCCAGGATCCCGCGGTAGCGCCGACCCGGCTGTTGGGCCGACGGCGGCACCCGGCGCGAGAAGAAGGTGTCCCCAGCGTCCAGCAGCGGCGGGGGGAAGACAGTGAGCCCACGCGCGAAGACCTGCTGCACCTGCTGCTTGGCCCGACGCACGGTCGCCGTAGACGCCACGAGCACCGGTCGTACGGAAGCGCCGGCTTGCGTCCGGGTGCACAGCCGATCGACGACCGTCTCGTAGAGGCCGACCATCGAGCCGAGTGCGTCGGAGATCAGGTGCAGCTCGTCCTGGATGATCAGGTCGGGCGGCCGCAGCAGATGCGGGACCGGCTGTGGTGACGTCGACGGCAGCTGGCCTGCCTTCGGGTGGCCGCCGTTCTTGCACCACTCCGCCATGTCCGGGCTGCGGTAGCCGTGGCGGGCGCACTCGGTGCCGACCCGCCCGAACAGGTGGGCAGTGGCCGAGCGCCAGGGAAGGGCCGCGAACTTGTCGACCGTCCCGATCACGAGCGCCGGCGTCAGGCGGTAGATCTCCTCGTCGACGACCACCGCCGGCAACCCCTCGACCGACCGGGCGGGGGTGAACGGGCACCGACCGTCCGGGTCACCGCAGTGCAGCAGGACCCGGCGCCGCAGCTTGTTCGCGTGCGCGTCCCGGCCGAGGTCGAGCGGCGCCCCGCACCACGGGCAGCCGGCGAACTGCTGCAGGCCGCCCACCTGTCCTTCGCCGGCGCGTCCGGCTGCGTCCTCGAGCTGGCGCAGCGCCTCGTCGAAGGTGTTGGGCGTGACACTGGACCCGACCCACAGCCCGATCCGGATGGGCGTGTCCCCCCAGCGGGTGTCACCGGCCGCCACCCGCTCCTGACGAAGCAGCTCGCAGGCGCAGATGAGAGCGGTGGCGCGCTGAAACTGCTGCGCGGTGAGCAACCGCAGCGTGTAGCGCATGAGCACGGCAACACCGTCGGTGCCGTCTCGCGCGTCTGCGCCTTCGCCTATCAGGCCCTGCAGCCTGCGTACGGCAATCGTGTAGGCCGTCAGTCCGAGGTAGGCCTCGGTCTTGCCACCGCCGGTCGGGAAGAACAGCAGCTGGGCCCGCCCGTCGAGAAGGGGGCCGCGAAAGGCGTCCTGGTGAGACGGATCGCTCAAGCCGGGCAGGCAGAGAAGGACGAAGGCCAGCTGGAAGGGCCGCCAGGAGCGGTTTGCGGGAACGTCGAGCTCGCGCAGCAGAGCGACGACGTCACTATCCGGCTCGGCGGTGCGCCGTCGTACGAGCTCACTGCGCACCCGCTGACGCGCCATCGCCTGGTTGGCGAAGCGGAACGCCTCCCGAGCCTGCGGGTCGTCGCGTAGCAGGTCCACGGCACGGCCCAGACGGGCCGCGGTCTCCCGTGCCTCGGCCAACGCGGGCAGGGCGACGTCGCGGTAGCGGCCGATCTCCGCGTCGTGCTCGAGCAGGATCCGCTGCCCATCCAGCCACCGGCTGTAGCCGTCAACGAGCGGGCGCAGACCGCGGACCAGGTCGTCGGCCTCGAGGTCAGGGCTGCCGAGGCGCGCCATGTCGAGCAGCAATCCAGGTGTGGCCGTTGGGTCGCCCGGCACCACGAGAGGCACCTCGGCCGAGGGAAAGCAGGTCGTGCGCAGCCGCCACGCCCTGGCCTGGCCGTCCTGCACGTCGGCATCCACCGCGCACTGCCGGCCGGTGGCGTACAGCCGCTGGCGGCGGTGCTGCAAGGCCAGCAGCCGGAGCTCGGGGTCGCTGTCGTGGCGGACCTCGGGCACGTCGGGGTCGTTGTGACCCAGGAAGATCGCGGAGCTGGCGTCGAGAGCGGTGACGGACAGGCTGACCTGGAACAGCCGGTCTCGGTCCGGGCTCTGCTGCGACACCGGCTGGCCGTTGACCAGGAAGACCTCGACCACCCGTCGCTCGCCGCGGTGGCGCACGGTCCAGCGGACGACGACGCCCTCGCTGTGCCCGTCCGGAACGGCCGAGCCGGAACCCTCTTCGTCGACTCGGACCTCGACCGAGCCGCCGGCGGGCTCACGGCGCCACACGGTGCGCTTTCGTCCCGTCGGGGTCTCGTGGTGCTCGGACGACCCGGGGCTGTAACGCCCCCAGGACGCCTCCACGACCACGATGTCGACGTCGGTGGGCAGCTGGAAGGCAAGGCCGAGCGAGGAGGCAGCCATCGCGCGCGACCGGATCGCTGCCACGGACGGCGGCGCCTCCCGGTCGTCTGGGTCCAGACCCACGCCCTGCTCGTCCATCAACTCCGGCCGGTCCTCGACGCCGTCGTCCTCAGGGGCCTGCTCAGCGTCAGTGACCGGTTCGGCGCCTTCCGGTCGGCGCGGCACCAGCCGGCCGAGCAGGTAGCGCTCGCCAGGCGTCGTGCCCGGGGGAAGCTCCTCGGCCGACCCGTCCCACGGCCCGAGCAGGTCGCGCTCGAGCAGGTCCTCGAGGGCAGCGCGTACGTCGAAAGATGTGGCCGGGGTCATGGGTCCTCCTTGGGCGACGGTCTGGGCATCATGGCCTTGCCGCACGACAGAAGAGGCTTTGCGGCGCCCTGCACCGGAACCGTGGGGTATCCAGAGGGCGTCAGAAGCTGCGACGATCAGTCCGTGCGCGGCACGACGCGCAGTTGCCGGACCCGCTCGGTACGCGGGTCGGCAGGCAGACGGACCCACGGCTCGTCTTCGGCGCTCCTGACCGGTCTCTCGCCCGACGGCAGCAGGTCCGTGAACAGCGCCAGTGTCTCGCCCAGCCCGGTGGCCGCCGGAGCGATGACGCCGTGACGTCCCAGCTGGTGAGCGACCTGCGCGACCTCTTGGCACCGCCGGTAGGCATCTTGATCGTCCGTGCCCGACTGCAGATCCTGCAGTGTCAGGCCTGCGTGCCCTCTCGCGCCGGGGCTGCGCAGGTCGAGCAACCCCGTGGCCGAGACGCTGCACGTGATCAGCACGCGAGGCACCAGGTTGTCCAGCAACGAGTCGCGTTCGGCCGCGTCCTCGACGTCGACAGGGTCGACCAGGTGCCGGTACGCCTCGACGACGACCGAGTCGGTCGGCCGCCCGAGGTAGAGCACGGGGAAGGCGCCGCGGGTACCCCAACGGCCGTCGCCGGCCCTGCCGTCCAGCCCGTGGCGTGCCGTGCGTGCCCTCGCGTGACGCTGCCAGATGCCGGCCTCGCTTGCCGCGGGCACCAGCGCCAGGCGGGCCGCAAGGCTGTCCGTGCTCACATGCCTCCCACGACGCGGTCCACCTCTTGGAGGACGACGTCGATCTGGTCCTCAGCAAGCAACTCGATGGGCCGGCGGCCACCCAGGTTGCGGTTGCGTGAGCGCAGCCAGATCTGAATGCCCTCGTCGGTGTAGACCTCGCGCAGCTCGTTGACGAGGTGCTGCACGTCCAGCAGCCGGTGAGCTGTGGCCCCACGCGGGGAGCCGCCCCTCGTCCAGTTCTGGACGGTACGCACAGACGCTCCGACGGCACTGGCCAGCTCCGTCTGCGTGATCACGGACGAGGTGACGTCGTCGACGATGCGCATGTACGTCACGCTGCCTCGATCGCGTTCGTCCGATCGCGAACTCGCCCTGGTCATCGGTTCCCTTCGGTGGCGCCCCGGATGATTCTGCAGGTCAGACTACCTGTCAATGGGCGCCGCAGTTGCGTTTCGAACTGCGTGTAGTGTTACCTTCAACTCCTCGACGGAGGAGGCTGTCATGGCCGAACTACTCATCCGGGCCGGCGCACGGGACGCCGCGCTGGTCCAGGCGGTGCTCGGCGGCCCTCCTCACCACCGCCCCCATCGGGTGGTCGTCGACGCGCACGTCGCCAGCGCTGCGCCGAGCATCAGCGTGTCGGCGAAGGAGACGGGGGTCCCGTTCCTCATCGACCCGCAGACCTTCTATCTGCAGGACGTGCAGCACCCCGCGGATCCTTGGGCGCAGCTGACCTTCGCTGATCCCCAGACGAGTTCGCCGTCGGACCTGTGTCACCCCCGACGGATCGACGCTCTCGTCGCCGGGGTCGTGGACTACCAGCTCGCCTGCGGAGCAACGGCGATCGTCATGCCCTACGTGCACGTCGAGGCTGTCGACGACGGCTGGGGTGAGGTGCAGGCCGCCCTGTGGCGCGCGACGCGGCGTTATGTGGACCGCACGGGGCTGGCGCTTCCGACCGTCGCGGTCCTTGCGCTCGGGTGGCGGCTGCTCGACCGCAGCTCCTGGCCCGATGGGCTGGACCCGTTGGGCCGCGCCCTCGATGAGGCTGAACCGACGGAGGTAGCGCTCGCTGCCTCGAGGGTCGACGCGGGCGTCAGGCCCGAAGAGCGGTTGGCATCGCTCATCGCCGTGACCCGCCGGTTGAGCCGTCGGCACCCCGTGCTCGCCTGGCAGCAGGGAACCCTGGGGGAGGCGGCGGTGGCGGCCGGAGCCCGGGCTTACGAGTGCGGGATCGGCTGGCGCGAACGCTGCGACCTGCGCGGGGCCATGTCTGCGCACCGCCAGCGGCCGAGCGGGGGCGGCGCGCGCCCGGTGTACATCGCGGCGCTCAAGCGTGGCATTCCGAAGGCCTCGGTCCGTTCGCTGCTCGAGCACCCAAGGATTGCTCCCGAGTTGGTCTGCCTGGACGTCTCGTGCTGTCCGGGCGGGCGCCGCGCTCTGCTCGAGGACGGCCGCGCGCACGCCATCCGGGCGCGGCTGCGCAGCTTGGAAGCGGTCGCGCAGGCGGACCGGCCGGCTTGGCGGTGGCACCTCTTGGCTCGCGAGGCCGCCGCCGGCCTGGAACTGGCCGCCCGCATCAACGTCGCCGCGTCGCGGACCGCCGAGGTGGCGCGCGTGGACGACTCCGCCTTGCGTGCGGTGTCCGTTGTTGCTGAGCACCGCCGTCAGGTCACACGGCGCCGCCCGGCTGCCTAGCCGCCCGGTGGCGGTGGGGTGTTGCGCAAGATCGGTAGCGTGTCGCTACGTTGAACTTCGTTGTTGATCTTGTAGGACTGCAGGCGA
>JBBDWV010000053.1 GCA_040902655.1 Mycobacteriales bacterium | reverse complement strand
GACCGAATACGATCAAGTTCCGCCTGCAGAAATTCAACGCAGCGTGACGCTACCGCAAGATCGGGCCGGGATAAGGCAGCACAGCGACGCTGAGCCGGATTTCCGCGAGGGACCGGAGTAGCTCGACGCGCGACTCTGGGGCGATGCGCCCGCCGCGAAACCGACCAGGGCGGTGGGATCAGGCGCTCTAGGCTCAAGATATGACGCTCAGCCTGCAGCAGGCCCACCGCCGGGCCATGGTCCTCTACAACGACTTGCAGAAGCAGGCTGAACGCGATCCGGAGCAGGAGATCGACGGGATGGCGGTCGGCGTTCTCGACAGCCTGTTCGCCGCCTGTCGCGCACTCGTTCCGGACGACCCGGTGGTGGGCCACCTGGCCGGTGTCGTCACCGCGGACTTCATCGGCTCGGGCGAGCCGGTTCGGGTGGTGAGTGCCGCACTGGCAGTACGTCAGATCGCCGAGGCCCTCTCGGACCGCATACCCGCGGCGCACACCGACTACGCCGTCTCACGCGGGCCCGACTGGAACACCATCGAGTTTTGACCCTAAGGCGCTCGCGTCAGTCCTGCAGCGCGGCGCGGCGGTGGTTCTCGACCAGGAGGCGGTCCAGGATCTCGAAGCGAGCATCGGGGGAGACCGTCCACCGGGTGCCGATCTTGGTCGGGTGGTGGCCGATGTCAAGCTCAAGGTCGGTCCAGCCGTAGGCGTCGCGCACTGCCAGGTCGATCTCGGCGTGCAAATCTCGCAGTCGCCGGAACACCGGGTCCGTGAGGACGGGCGAGTGGACGGAGTTGTAGAGCTTGGTCAGCCCCAGAGCGCGGCCGAGCATGATCTCGCGCCGCTCGGTGTCCAGCGCCTTGCCAAGCTCCTCCAGCTCGGGGGTAAGCGCGGGGCGCGGCAGGGTGAGGAAGACGTCGGAGGGGGCGTAGCGAATGTCGGTGCGCATGGTGGACGTGTAGCGGATGGCCCAGCTCTGGTGCACCGACGACGACAGGAGTGCCAGGCTGGCGAAGTCGTCGAGGGCAAAGACGCCGCAGGCATGGGCGAAGACCTGCCCAGTCGGGACGCGCACCGGCAGCAGCACATTGCCGGTCAGCGAGATCGCCAGCACGTGATCGAGGCCGGCGATGGAGGCGTAGAGGTCCGGTGCTTGATGTTCGTAACGCCACCACGCCTCGCGGACCCTCTGCTTGTAGTCCGGCAGTTTGGCGCGGATAGGACGCACCAGACTCTCGACCCGCGCGAACGCCGCCGGGTACTCGCGGGCCCTCTCTTCGGACCAGTCATGAAAGTTGACAATCCAACGACTCGCCCCGTGGTCCGGTCGGCGGTTGAGATCTGCGCCGATGACGTACGGGTGCACCACCGTTTCGCTCCTCGAATCTTGGCGCAGGAGGTCGAGTCGCTCCTCGGCCGTCATCGTGAACCCGAGCCCGTTGACGTTGGAGCCCTGATACGCGACTCGCTGGTTCTCGTCAAGCCGCGAGGGCCTTCCGGCTTCTCGAAGGAAGGGCTGCAGGTCGACACCGAGTCGTGGCACCGGTGCGCCGTCCAACTGCGCCATTGCCTTGACGGTGGCCTTGCTGGCCCAGAGCCGGACGACAGACAGGTTGGCGCTGGCGCTGGGCCAAGGGCTAGCACTTGTTCCCGCGCGAAGAGTCCACCCAAGGCGCTCGAGCTGTAGCAGGCCGACTTCCAGCGTGTCACCCTCCACGACGGTGTTCGTCGTGACGTACCCAAGCTGTCCACGTCTGCCGAGCAGGGCATCAGCGCGCAGAAGGAATCGAGCGGCCAGGTCGGTATTCCCCCTCGCACCGCGACCCTCCCAGGCCGCCAGCCAAGCGAGATAGTCATCGCCTACCGTGCCCGAAATCTTCTTGCCGCCGAGGAACGGCGGGTTGCCGACGATGGCATCGAACCCGGGCTCTGCTGTGTCGGCGAAGACCTCTGGGAAAACCAACGGCCAGTGCAGTGGCCGCCGCGGTTCTTTGCCCTCCGGTTGGCCGGCCTGCACGGCGGCGGCGTGCGCCGACAGCGACTCTGCGCTGCCGGCCTCGTACTGCCACACGCCGTGCTCGAGCTGGACGAACACGGCGTCCCGACGGCCTTTGGCCAGCGACGCCGCCGCAAGACCCGCGCCGGTCAGCGCGTCGGCAACTGCCGTGAGTGGCTCCGTCGCGGCCTGCGCCTCGGCAAGCAGCCTGGCCTTGACCTCGTAGTCGCGGATCTGCAGGACCGACCGCCCGGTGATGCGGCGGCGGGCGTCGGCGGCCTGCTGCAGCATCGTGCGCCACCCAGCGGTGTAGTCGAGCTGCCCCTGGCGCAGCTTGCGCCCCGCAACCGGATCGAGGTGCAGCGCCTCGAGTTGAGCAAGGCTGCTGACGCCGAGCAGTGAGTCGCCGGCGACGAGGCGGTCATCGAGGAAGCCGAACGGTCGCTCGCGGTCCATCGTCACCAGCCACAGCGAGAGCTTGGCCATCTCGACGGCGAGGGGGTTGATGTCCACGCCGTACAGGCAGTGCTCGGCGATCTGCCGGCGGGCGCGCAGCAGCACCCCGCTGACCTCCGCGTCGGCCGTCTGCTCGGTCCGTTCGGCCAGCGCCCGACCCGCCTCGGCGTCACCCTCATCCACCCAGGCCTCGACCAACCGGTCGGCCAGGAAGCGGCAGGCCGCGACGAGGAAAGCCCCGCTGCCCATGGCGATGTCGGCGACCCGCAGCGCAGTGATGTCAGCCGATGGTCGCAGCACCCACTGCGCGCGCTCCAGCGTCTCGAGCGGGCCGGGCCGGTAGAGCAGCGGCTCCAGGGCGTGCTGCACCACCTCCTCTGCCAGCGACCTCGGCGTGTAGTGCGCCCCGGTCGCTGCCCGGCGAGTGGAGGGCGCGACGTAACGGCCGCCGGCCAGGGTGATCGCGGGCCGGTCCCGTCCGTCGCGGCGCACGAGGCCGGCCAGCGGCTGCAGGCGCGCCGCGAGGTCGGAGCCGAGCGTGCGGTGCAGCCCGACCATCACCGTCGGTGGCACCACTGCGGCGAGCCGCTTGGCGGCCGTCGTCCTACGGGCCGCCGTGAGCTTTGCCTCGCCGACATACGTCGTGGCGGTCCAGTCCTCGAGCGCCTCAACGGCGGCGAGCGCATCGGTGAGTGCGAGGTGCGCCAGGCCCTTCTTGCCCTCGCGACGCAGCCCGAGCACCGGCTCTGTGGTGGTGCGGACTTCCAGCTCCAGCAGCCCCTCGTACACGTAGCCGATCTGCTCGACGTCCAGTGCGCGGAAGGTCAGGCGCCGCCGCTCGCCCTTGAGCCGGACGTACTGAACGGCTTCGAGCATCCGCAGCACGGTGAGGTCGTCGACGCCGGCGTCCTCCAGCCAGCCGAAGCGGTCCGGATCGAACAGCCCGCCGCCGTACGCCGGCAGCCGCAGGTCCTCGTGCGCGACACCGCCGTGCAGCGCGCGAGTCAGCGCGTGCAGCTGCAGCCAGGCCCCGGTGCGGTGCTCCAGGGTCTGCTCACCGCCTTGCGCGGCCCGCCGTTCCAGCTGCTCGACCAGCCGCCCGGCGGAGTAGGAGGTGGCGTAGCGCTCGTCGTCGCTCGGCAGCAGGTGGCGCTCCTCGGCGAACAGCAGGAACACCAGGCGCATCATCGTCGTCACCACACCGGCGTAGAGGTCGTCGTCGCTGACCCCGTCCAGCAGGGCGCGGTTCGACTCCGCGTCGAGCTCGTCCAGGCGGGCGACCAGGAGCTGGACCGCCTCACGCACCTGCGCGCCGAGGGTGGTCGTCACCTCCTCCTGCGCCAGCGCGCTCTCCGCCAGCAGCGCCGGCAGCCGGTCGGCCGCCGCGACGCCGAGGAAGCGGCGGCGGTGCAGCAGCGCGACGAACGCCTTGAGCGTGTCGGGCTCCTCGCTCCACAGTCCGGCGTCCCACACCGCCACCCCGACCGGCTTGCCGCGCGGCGCCCACACCAGCGCCCACCAGCGGCCGTCGCTGATCAGTCCGAGCGGAACGTCTCGGGCGCGCAGCAGGACCGCCAGCCGCTCGCTCGGGCTCGCGGTCCAGCGACCGGAGCTTGTGCGGGTGAGGGGGTGGGTGCCGTAGGGCAGCCACATGCCGAGCAGGCGGTACGGGCTGTCGGCCGGCGCGGCGGCCGGCGCCTCGGCCGTGCCGTCCTCGTCGTCGCCGGGCTCGTCGTCCGGCAGCTCCTCGGGCAGCTCCGCAGCCGGTTCTTCGTCGTAGAAGGCGAAGTCGGGGCGCAGGGTGACGCCGTGCTCGGGCACCGGCTCGGCGAGCGCCGCCGGCAGGTCGGTGCCGGTGACCAGCCGCTCGCCCCACTCGAGCGCATCGCCGAACAAGGTGGCGGCCAGGCCGCCGCGCGCCGCGGCGCTGCCGCTGGCGAGGAGCGTGTCGAGCGCGTTGCGCACTGCGGCGCGGGTCGGCACGGGGACGGCGGGCAGCCCGGTCGGCCAGACCCGCTCGGCGACCGGCAGGGTGAGGAACGGCCCGGAGGTCTGGAGCAGCTCGAGCCAGGCATGCCGGGCCGGCTTCGGGCTCGTCACGCGCCTTCCTCCGGAGCGACCAGCACGACCGCGACCGGGAAGGTGAGCGTGCGCTGGCCGGCGTAGCGCCGGACCACCTGCGCCCGCTCCAGCTCGCGCTCATCGTCGAGCCCCTCGAGTCGGGCCTGCCACGCCGCCCGGTCGCTGTCGAGCTGGCGCAGCTCGGGGGCGTCAAGTTCGTCCAGGCGCAGCTGCACGTCCGCCGGTTCGGCCAGCGCGTCGGTGAGGGTGCGGCGCATGTGCGCGGTCACCCCGTCGATGCGGGTCAGCTCCTCGTCCTGGCGGGCGCGGATCTGCCGGTCCAGCGCCAGTCCGCGCGCCTCTGCCCGTTGCGCTACGTCGGTCACCAGCGCGTCGCAAAGGTCGGCCCAGGCTTCGGTCAGCCGCTGCCGGTCAGGACGGGCAGCCGGGCGGCATGCACCCGGCTCCAGGGCTGCTTCGACGGCGTCGCGGACGGCTTCGTAGCGTCGCTCGTCGACCTCGATGCGGCGGGATCGTCCGCTCGCCGGCAGCGCCCGCCCGGTCAGGACAACCTCCTCGTGCAGCCGCGCGCCGTCGGCCCCGACGATGACCAGCCGGGTCACGATCGTCACCAGTAGCTCGCCGGGGCGTACCTCCTCAGGCAAAGTGGCCGTCACGCCCGCCACCCGGGACAAGGCGCGCTGGGAGCCCCAGACGGCGCTGCGCAGCAGCCGCTGCGCTTGGTCGACCAACGGAGACCCCAGGTGGGCGTGCACGACGTCGGGGCCGGCGCGCTGGGCGTCGAAGGTGAAGGGCCGCAGCAGCGACGGGTCGAGCGGGTCGGCCAGCCCGGTAAGCGTGCGCTCCCACCCGCGGGACAGCTCGGGCGCCTCGAGCAGGCCGTCCGCGCGGTCGACGAGCGGCGGCTGGCCGGCCAGCGTCAGCGCCGCGTCGACGACTCGCCGGACGTTGGGCGGCGCGACGTGCAGCGCGGCCGTGCTGGCGGTGAGCTGCGCCCGCAGCCGCTGGACCTGTGCCCGCAGGTCCTGCTCCGCGCGCAGCGGAGAGGTCCCGGGGCGGGCGGTGAAGGGATCGTCGAGCACCGGGCGCCCGAGCATCCGTCTCTCCACCGCCCTGGCCATCACCGGGTTGACCCGCCCAAGGTCCTCCCGCTCCTGAGCGACCTTCGCCGCGACGCGACTGAGGAACTCCAGGTCTGCCTCGTACGACCCCTCCGAAGCCTGCTCCCAGCCGGCGCCGACGAAGTGGGACACATGGACGGGGCGGGACTGGCCGAAGCGGTCGACCCGGCCGATGCGCTGCTCGAGCCGGTTCGGGTTGAACGGGATGTCGTAGTGAAGAACGCGGCAACAGTGGGACTGCAGGTCGATGCCCTCGCTGGCGCTGTCGGTGGCCAGCAGGATGCGGACCGGGTCGCGGTCTGGATGGGCCTGGAACGCGGCCTTCAGCCGCTCGCGCCGGCTTGGATCGAGCCCGCCGTACAGCTCACCGAGCCGGTCGCCGCCCAATCCCCGCGCGCCGAGCAACCCGGCCAGCCAGATCTGCGTGTCGCGGTACTCGGTGAACACAATGACCCGCTCATGGCTCCAGGAGCCGTCTGGCCGGCAAAGCGCCTCCAGCTCCGTGACCAGGCGCTCGGCCTTGCTGTCAGCCGGCCCGACCCGGGCGTCGGCCCAGGCCCGCAGCTGGGTCAGCGCAGTGGCTGCTTGCTCGGACAGGCCGGTGGCGGCGGCAAGCAGCAGCGCCCCTTCTCCCTCGGACCCTGCGACGTCGTCCGGCTCGTCCTCGAGCAGGTAGTCGGTCTCAAAGGCGGCGTCCTCCGCGGTCTGCTTCAGCCCGGTGACCGTGCGCTGGTGCTGCTCGAGCGTCTTGGCGAACGCCGCCGGCGAGCTGAACAGACGCTTCTTCAACAGCAGCGTGACGAGGTCGTTGCGCGTGGGCGAGCCGGTGCGCAGGGCGGCGTAGGCCTGCAGGAGAGCGTGCCCGTCGCGCTCGGCGCGGGTGTAGTCGACGACGAGTGCCTCGGCCGGCAGCCGCTCGGCGAACTCCTTCTCGCCTGCCGCGTCGACGATCTCGTCCTTGAGGCGGCGTACGAGCACCTCTGCCAGTGCCGCCGGGTCGGGCGGCACGCCCCGGGCGAAGCGGTGCGGGTCGAGCAGTTCGAGCAGCGCCTGCCAGGACTCGCTGTAGCCGTTGTGCGGGGTAGCCGACAGCAGCACCCGGTGGTGGCTGTGCCGGCTGAGCTGGCGCACCGCCTCGGTCTGCCGGCTGTCGACGGCATAGCCGCGGCGACCCTTGGCGGGCGCCGGGGGGGCGCAGTGGTGCGCCTCGTCGACGACGAGCAGGTCGAGGAACGGCGTGCCGCCCGAGCGGCTGTCGAGCACCTCGTCGAGCAGACGCTGCACCCGCGGGGTGCGCAGCCACGGCAAACTGATGATCATCCGCGGATAGACGGTGAAAGGGTTGGCCTGCAGCCCGTGGGCGCGACGCATCGCGGCGAGGGCCGCGCTGTCCAGGACGGTGAAGTCCAAGCCGAACTTGTCGCGCATCTCCTCCTGCCACTTGATCGTCAAAGGCGCCGGGCAGACGACGAGCACCCGACGAGCGCGATGGCGCAGCAGCATCTCGTGGATGACCAGGCCTGCTTCGACGGTCTTGCCCAGGCCGACGTCGTCGGCCACCAGGAGCGCGACGCGCGGCATCCGCAGCGCCTTCGCGACCGGCTCGAGTTGGTAGTCCTTGATCTGGATGCCGGCCCGGAACGGTGCTTGCAGCGTGGTGACGTCGGCCGAGGCGACGGTGCCCCAGCGCACCGCGTCGAGCAGCGCGCCGAGCGTCTGCGGGTCGTCCCAGTGGTCGGCGTCCGGGACCTCCGGGAGTGCGCCGGCCGGGATGATCTCGCGGCCGGGCTCCACCTCCCAGACGACGGACAGCTCCTCCCCGAGGTCATCCTCGGAGACGGAGGTCAGGGTCGCGAGCGTCCGGCCGGACAACCGGGTAGTGGACAGCTCATCCTCGGCTACCGCGGCGCTGCTGACGTCGGAGACCACCCACTGCTGGCCGCGGACGCGCACCAGCTGGCCGACCTCGGGAACGGCGGCAGTCGTCACGGATGGGACGCTACCGACTGATTGCTCGCGTGGTGACCCCGCGGCGGGTGGTCGGGCGTGAGGGCCAGCGTCGATGCGCTTGTCGCATGGCTGCTTGCCGCGCCGCCACGGCGACTGCGGGGTCATCTGGTCGCCGACACCTGGAGATCAGATGGCGCGTCGCACGCCTGATCGACCCCTCCTATCACGGGACGTGCTGCTCTAACGTGCACGAGGTGACCACCCGCAGAGCCCACGCCGCAACGACGCTCGACGGGCTTCGATGATCAGCCTGCCCAGCCTACGGCGCCTCGACGTCGACGGCTACGACCTGTACCCCGGTCGAATCGACCGCCCCGGGCTGCACATCGAGTTCCAGCCCGGGCTCACGCTCGCGCTCGGCGCGAACGGTCTCGGCAAGACCACCCTCGTCACCATCCTGTACCGGATGCTGACCGGCCCGAGCGAGCTGTCCAAGCTGCCGGATGAGGGGTCGCTGGGCGGCTCCCGGCTCGCCGTGCGCCCCTTTAACCCGGCGGAGCGCGGCGCGTTCGCTGCCCGCGTCGTGGACGGCGCGAGGAGCGCCACCGCGACCCTCGCGTTCGAGCTCGGCGGCGCGGACGTCGCGGTGACCCGGCGGCTCGACACGCTGACCCTCACCGAGTGGAGCATCGACGGCGTCCCCCGCGAGGCTGCGGAAGCCGGCTTCACCGACGTCGTCGCCGGGCTGGCCAGTGTTGCGTCGTGGGCCGACTGGATCCTGGCGCTGCGCCACCTGGTCTTCTACTTCGAAGACCGGCGGGCCCTCGTGTGGGACCCGTCCGCGCAGCGCCAGCTGCTGCGCTTCCTGTTCCTCCCGCCTGAGCAGGCCCACGCGTGGCGGGAGCTCGAGGGCCAGGTGCTGTCACTGGACAGCGACGTGCGCAACGTGCGCTGGCAGTACAACCGCGAGCAGGCCGCGATGCGCAAGGTGGTCGCCGCTCGCGCCGCCGGTAGCGCGGAGCAGCTGCGCGAGCGGATCGGCGTCATGACGACCGAGCAGGCCGCCGAGCAGCAGACGCTCGAGGACCTGCGCGACGCGCTGGTCGACGTCTCCGCTGAGCGCCAGGAGGCGCGGCTCGCGGCACTGACCGCCGACGTCGAGCGGGAGTCAGCGATCCTCGGCGTCGAGCGACTGCAGCTGGACGTGATCGCGGCGGCGTTCCCCGCCGCGGCGACGACCGCCCAGTACATGCTGGGGCAGATCCTGTCCACCACCTCGTGCTTGGTGTGCCTGAGCGACGTCCCCGACTACCGCGCCGAGGTGGAGGAGCGGATCCGGCGCAGCCGCTGCCCGGTCTGCAGCTCGGCCGTGGATGCCGCCCGTCCCGACGGCGCCGCGGCGACCGAAGCGCTCGGCGTCGCCGAGTGGCAGGTGGCGACGACAGACGTGCAGCTCGCCGCAGCTGCCCACCGGCGAGCCACCGCCGAAGCCGCTTACCAGGAGCTGCTGGACCGGGTGTCTGAGCTGGAGGCGCGTACGACGGCACGGGCCGCCGAGATCGCCGACACCGTGCACCGGCTGCCCGCTGCCGAGCAGGACCTGCATGAGCACCAGTCCACGCTCGCCGCCCTGGGCGCTCGACTGGAGATCAGCCAGCGTGAGCTCGATCAGCGGCGAGGCGAGTTCGACGCGTTCGTGCGCAAGGTCAACGTCGTGATCGCCGAGCGCAAGGACGCGGTGAAGGAGGCGTTTGACGGGTTCGCGCAAGCCTTCCTGGTTGAGAGCGCTGCGCTGATCTGGGAGCCGCGACGGGCCAAGGTCGGGCAGCTGGGCGGCAGTGTCGAGTTCCCCGCGTTCTCCCTCGACCTGTCGACCACCGGGTTCGGCTCGCCGGTGCGTCGCAGCGGACCCGACAACGTGTCGGAGAGCCAGCGCGAGTTCATCGACCTGTCGTTCCGGATGGCGCTGATGGAGGTGGCGACGGAGGGCGGCGCGACGCTGATCGTCGACGCGCCCGAGTCTTCGATCGACGCCGTCTTCGCCGGACGCGCAGCATCCGTCCTGATGCGGTTCGCCGGCCGCGACGCCAACCGAGTCATGGTGACCTCGAACCTCGTTGAGGGGGACCTGGTCCCGCGCCTGCTCGGACTGGCCAACGTCACCCGGCCGGACGACGCCCGCGTCGTGGACCTGCTCGACCTCGCCGCGCCCACTGCGGCCACCCGGCAGTATGGGTCGGAGTACCAGCAGGCGAAGGAGCGCATGTTCGTGCGCGCAGCCAGCACGTGACCGAGCTCTCTATCGACGAGCGGTACCACGTCGTCCGCCGTCGGGTCCGCCTGCTGACGCTGCTGCGCGCCGCCGCCGACGTTGGGCTCGACCCGCTGGGCGTCGGCACGGTCCATGCGCTGGCCTATCTCACCGACGCCCTGTCGCCGGTGTGGCACCTCCCGCCCCTGGACGGTCAGGTGCTCAAGCGGGTCGTCCGTCCGTACTTCCCCGCGCTGCAGCGCGACGTCGACGCCCTGGTCGGAGCCGGGTTGGTCGAGGTGGTCCGGTTCGCGCACCTGCCAGATGAGGGCGGGCGCGGCTGGCGGCTCGACGCTGACCTGCGGCTGGTCGGTCCGGCGGCGGCACCGGTGCTCGCGGCGGTCGACGGTCTGCCGGAGCAGGCAAGCAGGGCCGCTTTCGTCCGCGAGGTCGTCTACGCGGCGTCGGGGCTCGGACTCAACGGGGTCGACCGGATCGGGCTGCTCGACGCGACCTACGTCGACCCGCGAGTCGACGTTGGCGGCGTCATCGACTTCGCCCCCGAGGCGAGGATGAACCCGACGGCGCAGGCGGCGCTGGGCTTCGCAGCCCTCGCCAGCGGCGTCCGGCTGTCCGAGCCGGAGCTCATCCACCTCTATGTCCGTCACCTCTACGCCGGGCTGGCCGGTGTCTGACGCCGCCGCGGGGTTCGCGCCCGACCGCCTTGCCCAGACCCTGCGGGGGTTCCCTGGGGCTGGCGACGACACCGACCAGCCGCCCGCGGTCCGCTTCCTACGGGGCGTTGCGAAGGTGGTGCGCAAGCGGGTGCTGGCGACTGCGCCGGCGTGCGACGCGACACCGTCGGTGTTCCTGCTGATGCCGACCGCCCCGGACGAGCTCGCGCCGATGTCGGCGGTGCACCCGATGCTCGACAACGGGCGCACCGACGTCGAGGGACAGCTGTGGTTCGTTGGCCCTCCGGTGGTGCGTGGGGTCGCCGCACCGCTGTCCGTCGACTCCGACGACGCGATCTGGCAGCAGGTAGAGGAGCTCGGCCTTGGCGCGGTGCCCGCCGTCCTCTACGACCCCCGGTGCAGCCCGCCGACGGTGCGCTTCTACCCGAACGGCCTGGCCGACGCTGACAACTGCCGCACGACCGAGATCGCCGGCACCGCCGGCGTCACGCTCGACGCCGTCTTCGAGTGCATCGACCACCTGCACCTGACCGAACTCGTGACGCCCGACGCGCAGTCGGAGCTCGGCCGCCTGTGGCGCGATCCGGGGAAGGGGTGGCCGGTGCCGCAGGCGGAGTTGACCGTGCAGATGCACCTTCGGACAGCGCTGAACGCCTGGTTCCCGACGTGCACGATCCGGCCGGAGCAGTCCCAGGTCAGCGGCCGGCTCGACCTCGAGGTCGAGGAACGCGATGAGAGCCGTCCAGCCGGGTTCGTCCGACACGCCGTGCTCGAGCTCAAGGTGCTGCGCAGCCGCAACAGCACGGGCGCGTCGACGTCGGCCGCGCAGACGGAGAAGTGGGTGGAGGAGGGGGTCGAGCAGGCATTCGCCTACCGCAGCGAACGCGACGCTCTCGCGTCGGCGCTGTGCTGCTTCGACATGAGGGCCCAGCACGACGACCCTTTCGGCGCCGTTTCGGAGAAAGCGGCCACGCTGCAGGTCGCCCTGCGAGCCTGGCCTCTATTCCCGTCCGCGAAGAAGTGGCGGAAGTGGCTGACCGTCCACAGGCTCGACGTCGGCGGCGACGGGGCGACGCCGTAGCCGGCGGCTCGTCGGCCCCCGCTCAGGCGAGCCGCAGTCTGACCGCGCTCTCCCGGAGCAGGTTCGATCCGCGGCCGCGCCGACTCAGGTCACGGGCCACCCCAATCTCCTCGACCCGCCACCCGACCAGCTCCGCGGCTCTGCACAGCAGGAGGTCGGCTGCGACCTCGAACCGGTCGTCACCGCTGCCGTGGGCGCTGTTGCCGACGACGAAAACGAGCCGCGAAGACGCGTTCGCCAACTCCGCGCACCGGCGGAAGACGGCGTGCATGTCCTCGACGTACCCGCGAATCATCCTCGTACGGCCAGCGGTGTAGCGGTCCGTCGGCACCACCGCGAGCAGCGGCGCCACGAGCCGCTCGACGGCCGCCTCGTCGGCCGACGAGGCGTCGCCGTACGTCTCCGGGAAGGCGATGCTCGGGTGGGACCGCAGCGTGGTGAGCCGCTGCGCCCGGAAAGCCTTCGCGTCTTCATACATCCCCAGCAGCCACGCCTCCGTCTTGTAGACCTCGGTGTAGTCGATGTTGTTCGGGTACGGCGGCGAGAACAGCGCGAGGTCGAACCCGCGCGCGTCCTCGCATCCGGTAAGCACGCGCGCGTCACCGTCGACGACCCGGGCCGACGTTCGACGAGCCGGCCTGCCGTTGAGGTCCTCGAGCACCACCGCGAGCCGTGCAGCGAACGCCTCGCGCGGCGCCACCGGTTTGCGGTCCGGGTCGTAGCGCAGGGCACGGCCGTCGCGGCGCAGGTACCCGGCCGGCTCCAACGACGTCGCGACGCACAGCAGCACCAGGTCGCGCGCCAGACCGGGACGCAGCGTTTCGGCTGCTGCCCGCAGCCGCAGCAGCTCCTCGACCGCTCCAGACGGGTAGTGTCCTGCTGTCCGCAGGGTCACCAGGTCCGGCAGCGGCAGCGCGGCCGCATCTGGCGCCTTGCGCAGGACTCGTGCCGCCGCCGAGCGAAGCTTCGCGGCGGTGGCATCGCCGTCGCAGACCGCGGCGGCGACCTTCGTCGCCGCGACGAGGCGCAGGAACGGGTTGCGCTCGACGCCCACGCCGGTCGCCGTCCCCGACCAGCCGGGGCTGCCGAGCAGCCCGGCTAGCAGTGTCGTCCCGCCGCCGGCGAAGGGGTCGAGCAGGAGCAGCACGTCCTTCGCCGCCAGGTCCGGGTCGTCCTTGACGACCCGGCCCAGCAGCTTCGAGGAGAACGCCTCCTTGAGGTGAAACCACCGGTGGAACGGCTCCTCGGCGTTGCCGTTCGGGACGACCAGACGCCCGTAGTCCGCCCGGCGGTCCGTCGTCTCGTATCCCGCGCCCAGCGCCTTGTAGTGACGCCGGAGGCGGTCGTGCGGGCTCGCGGGCACGAACGGGCCCTCCTTCGGTTGGTTCCGGCCATCATGCCGGCCCTGGCCACGCCTGCGACGCCGCCGCACCGACGTGGGGCGCTCCTGGCGCGCGAACGTCGTGACGCCGGTGTGTCGGGCGCGGTGCCGGACGGGACATCTGGCGGCCGTTGACAGCGGGGCCGAGCCTAAGGGGGCCCGCGATCCGCCGCGTCGCGGCCGGGCTCGTGTTGGGCGGCGGGGGGCGCATGATCCCGTACGAGGACCTACGACCCGAGTACCCGGCGCGGACGAGCGCCGTCCGCGCGCGTAGCGGCCGTGCTACATCACGAGGGATTCGCGCGGGCGCTCCACGTTCACAACGGCCTGGCCCCGCGCTGGGAGAGGGGACAGCGCCGATTCGACGGCTCCCTGACCTAGTGCCGCTGCCGGCAACCTTCGCCTCGCGGGCGACACGCCGATGAAGAT